>JASJBY010000306.1 GCA_030066245.1 Gammaproteobacteria bacterium | reverse complement strand
CCTGGCCCAGGTGGAACGGGCCTTTCGCACTCTCAAAGGACTGGACCTACGTATTCGTCCCATCCATCATCGGGACGAGCAGCGGGTGCGCGCACACATCTTCCTGTGTCTGTTGGCCTACTATGTCGAGTGGCATATGCGCCAAGCGTTGGCGCCCCTGTTGTTCGATGATGAGAGCTTGCCCATCGAACGCTGGCGGCGTGATCCGGTTGCCCCTGCGCAGCCCTCTGAGTCTGCAAAACAGAAGAAAGCTGTTCGGCTAACCGCGGATGGTCTACCCATCCACAGCTTCAAGACCTTGATGGCGGAGCTGGGGACCCGTTGTCGACATCGTTGTCGAATGAAATCAGACCCGGACAGTCCCGCCATTTATCAGGACACCGAGCTTACCCCGCTGCAATCTCGCGCCATGAAGTTGCTTCGCCTGTTGCCAGTACAGGGAAGCTGAGAACCCCTACTTTACGAATTTTATCAATCAGTTGTGACTGCTCTGCCGCAGGAACTTCGGGTTAGACGACAATTCCCTCGCCGACGGTCAATCCGACGGCAACACGGATGCACGTGTTCACCGCATGGGCGTTGGCAATGTCCCCACACGTATCCCGCTTGCTTATCGCTTCGAGCGCTGTCAGCCTTGCTGGAGGAGGATTCGGAGGTCCAGCACGGCGGCGTTGGCTCGGGAGATATAGGACGCCAGTACAAGAGAATGATTGACCACATAACCGAAACCATGGCCGTTCAGGACCATGGGGCTCCACATGCGCTTAGTTGCTTCCTCAAGATCGCGGATAACCTGCCGCAAGGAAACCGCGGCGTTCTTGTCGTCCAGGACGCTCTCGAATTCGATGGCCAGGGCCTTGAAGCTGTGCAACAACCCCCACGCATAACCTCGCGCCTCGTAGAACACATCGTCGATCTCAAACCGGGGTGTTCTGACGCGGATCTCGCCGACGGCTGTAGGCGGAACTGGTTGATCCGCCTCCTTGACCAAGGCGGCGGTAAGTTCAGAGTCGCCAACGCTGGCGCTGAGCCGCTGAGCATAGCTGCCGAGACGCTTTTCCACGACGGCCAGGTAGGCGGCGAGATTGTCGGCGCGGGCGAAAAATCTGGCGGAAGGGGTTGCACCGCCGACCAACGCGTAGAAGTAGCGGTCCAGAGCCTTAACCGCATCCATATACTCCGACTCCGTGGAGGGTAGAACCCAGGAATCCACGTTGTAATTTAGAAATTCGTCCGCCTTGCGCAGATCGATATTCTCAATTGACTGGGTCTGGGAGCGGCTGAAGTCATTGCGCAAAGCGTGCAGGGAGTCACGTATTTCCTTAATCACGCCGTACTCCCAGCTCGGCATGTTATCCAGGTAAACGCCGGGTATGAACAAGTCGTTGTAAAGGTAACCGCCTGGTTTGTCGAAGAGAGTGCGTGCCACCTCACCGATGGTAGCGACGTATACAGCTCCTCGAACCAGTTTTGTCTCGTCTCCGCCGACGCGTTCCAGAGCGACCGCCTTCACGTCGAAATGATCAGGCTGCAGTGACCAATACGCGCCCAGGGCTCCGATGGCCAGTACCAAGGTGCCGACGCTGCCGATTACTATCCGCTTCCAGCGGCGCTTCGTCCGAGCTGCCGACGTGTCGGTGGTCGACTCGGGTTTGGTCAATTCTGTCGAGCTATCGGTCGTGGTAGTCATCGCTTCGTTCCTCTACCTGGTCCGGTGTCATCCCCAGTTATCGTTGGTCAACCGCGGTTTGGACAGCGAACGGTGGCAAATGGTCCCGCCACGGGATTGGTCAGAAAAATGACGCTCAACGGCTGTTTCCCTCGGCTGCCATGGCTTTCTGCTGCGGTGCCGGCCCAACGGCCTCTTCGGGTTGTCCAGTGCCCTGGTCAAATACCGGGGTATCGCCCGGAGTTTCCCGAGGGCTAGTGCTGAATCGGATTCTGTCGGGCGCCGTGGTGCCGCCCGAGAGGACGAAAGACATGGCCTGGTCGACTGTCCAGTCCAGCGTAACCAGCTCGCTGGCAGGGACGATTTCCAGATAACCCCCAGTGGGGTTAGGGGCGGTCGGTACGTAGACAGCAGCGAGCTGCTCGCCCGTGTCCGCGTCCACGAAGTAGCGGGTGACGAGACCGACAGCCTTCATGCGCGCGTGTGGAAACTTGACCAGCACGACTTTCTGAGTGCGGTTGCCATCAGCCTTGAAGGCATCGATGAGCTTTTTCGTGGCGCTGTAGACGGTCGTTACAAGCGGCACTCGGCCCAGCCAGGCCTCCACCGCCAGAAGCATCTGACGTCCTATCAGCCGGGTCATGAACCAGCCGAGCAGGTAGAACATGCCGAGGGTGAGACCGATGGCCAACGCGGAGGAGAGCCAGGGCACGTCCAGCAACCAGGTCGCAAGCTGCGGTGAAATGGGTTTGACGGCATTCGCGAGGACCACGACCTTCGGCCGTCCGATATCGGAGAGCAGGTCCAGGAAGAAACCAAAGACGAATAAAGTGACCAGGATCGGCACTATGGTGATGACACCGGTCAGTAAGTTTCGCTTTATGTTCATGGTGCCCGCCCTGACGAACAGTCGGCCTCACCTCGCACACGGTTACCTTCGCTGGTTAGCCAATTCACATGCGGCCGGTAAGGCATAAAACCAAGCGCTAGTCGTCAACCGGGTTAGAACGCTGTTTAGCTGGAGTATCCGGATTACCCGGATCCGGTCACATCGCACGCGCGAAATGACGCTCGGTGCGGAAGTATCCCGATATTCAAAAACGGGTACTGACCGTCGCGGTGGCGCCGGCTCCGCATCCTCCCCGGTGGGGCAACCGGCTTCTGGTTCCTTTCGTGCCTGTCCGAGTGTCTGAAAACTCCGGCGCCGGCTATGCGCCAACCGGAATATTTTTGTCAAAAAAGCAGCCTTTCCTGTCACGATGCTGTCGGGGCAGCTTGCTAGTGGCGCTCTCTCCGCGAAGTGCTACACTAGCGCCGCGTTTCCAAACGAGAGCCGGCCATGTCGTCCAATGTATCTCTCAGCACACCGCGGGACGGCGAAAACTCACTCAGACGCCCGTCCACGTATCGCTTTCTCATGGGTGGTCTGGTATTTAGTGCTGTCTGGTCGATATTCGCCGGGGCTCGCGACCCGGCTTCCTGGATAATCGGTATCCCGGCGGTTGTTGCCGCAGCCTGGTGCTACGCAAGTCTAGCGCAGGACCGCCGCCATCGACTATCCCTGCTTGCGTTGGTTCGGTTTATGCCCGTCTTTTTGTGGGAATCGTTCAAGGGCGGAATAGATGTGGCACGACGCGTGCTCGGTCCACGCCTTCGCGTGGACCCTGGGTTACTTGACTATAGGCTTGGACTGACCCTCCCCTCGGCTCGGGTGTTCTTCGTCGACCTCGTCAGTCTGTTGCCAGGAACGCTCAGTGCGGACGTGCAGGGCGATAGACTGCGGGTGCATGCGTTGGATCGCGGCCTGGATCCGGCGGGGGACCTCCGCCGACTGGAAAGACTGGTGGCCGCCATCTTCGGCGACGACGGGGCGATGTTACGCTCGTGAGTACGTTTCTCGCCGTGGCGGCGTTGGTCCTGGTGGCCACCCTGTGCGGAGGCCTGGTTCGGGTCGTACTGGGCCCGACGCCTTTCGACCGGCTTATGGCCGCGCAGCTCATGGGAACCACCGGGATTGCGACGCTGCTGGTCCTTGCCGAAGTGGTGCACGTACCGGCCCTGGTGGACGTGGCCGTAATCTTCGCGCTGCTCGCCGCCGTCACGGTTGTGGCTTTCACGGGCCAGAGCCATATCACCCGGAACGACTGATGGACGTGGCGGATTGGCTGTCGGCGGGTTTTATCGCGGCCGGGCTGGTATTTTTCGTGGCAGGGACGGTCGGTCTCCTGCGGCTGCCCGATCCGCTGAGTCGCCTCCACGCCCTGACCAAGGCCGACAACCTCGGACTGTTGCTGATCGCCCTCGGGCTGTTGGTCCGTAATCCGGATCCGCTGCTGGGTCTCAAGCTGGGGTTGCTGTGGCTGCTGGTGTTGGCGGCCGGTGCCACCGGCGCACACCTGATCGCCAGGCGTGCCATACGCGCCGACGGGGAGGGTGCCCAGTGACCGAAGTGCTCCTCGCCTTCGATCTTCTGCTCTCCACGACTCTCGTCGGCCTGGCGATGGCGGCCCTGACCAGTCGTGAGCCCCGCAGAGCCGTGATTCTGTTCATCGCCTTCGGGCTTCTGCTTGCTCTGGTCTGGGCGCGTCTGAGGGCTCCCGATGTGGCACTTGCGGAGGCCGCAATCGGTGCCGGCCTGGCCGGAGCATTGATGCTCTCTGCAGCCCGGCGTGCCACCGGCTCACGTCCATCCCGGAACAAGACACGCCCTGCGAACGAGGAGCGCTGATGCGCGCGCGCAACCTGGTAATTGCGGTAACGCTCGCGTTTCTTGGGATTTACCTGGCCTGGGTATTTCTTGAAGGGGTAACGGGTCAGACCGATGCCCGGCTTGCTGACCTGGCCCTGGCCCGGATCCCCGAGAGCGGGGTGTCCAACCCGGTTACCGCCGTGCTACTCAATTTTCGCGCCTACGACACCCTGCTGGAACTGGCCGTGCTGCTCGCAGCCATCCTCGGCATCTGGTCCACCGGCTCCGCTGTCCCCGGCTTTGTCCCGGCCGGGCCGGTGCTGAGCAGCCTCACCGCCTCTGTGGTGCCGCTGCTCGTTCTGACCGCGGGGTATATGCTCTGGGTGGGTGCGCATTCCCCGGGCGGTGCTTTTCAGGCCGGAGCACTGCTTGGCGCGGCGGGGGTGATCATGCGGCTTTCGGGGCGGCCGAACGCCGGCCTGCCGCCGCTGCCCTGGCTACGCGTGGCAACCGTGCTCGGGGTTCTCGCCTTCACCGTGACAGCGCTGGCATTGATGGGTGCGGGGGCAGGCTTCCTGACCTTCCCGCTGGCCGTGGCGAAGTGGGTGATCCTGGCCATTGAAACAGCGGCAACGCTGGCCATAGGCGCGGCGTTGGCGGCCGCCTATCTTGCGGGCGAGCCGGTCGTGGCTACAGGTACGACGGCGACCTCGCCCGGAGGATCCGAACGCTGACCACTCAGCTCGTCTTTGGCCTGACCGGCATCATCCTGTTTCTACTCGGCGTCTGGTCTTTTCTGGTCCATGAGCCTCTGCTCCGCAAGCTCATTGCGCTCAACGTGATGGGGGCGGGTGTGTTTCACACACTCGTGGCGGTCGCCTATCGAGGGACCGAAACCGCGCCGGACCCTGTCCCTCAAGCCCTGGTATTGACGGGCATCGTCGTCGCGGTGAGTGCAACGGCGCTGGCATTGACGCTGGGTCAGCGGCTGGACCAGCAGGATGATTGACTGGCTGGCGCTCGCCGTCGCAATCCCGCTGGTGGGCAGTACGCTGGCTGCCGTCGCGCCACGCCAGTCCTCCCTGGTCGGTGTTGCCACGGCTGTCGTCACCGCTGGTACGACGGTCTACGCCGCTGTCCTCGTGGCGGGTGCCGGGACTCTTCGAAGCGACCTCGGCGATTGGCAGGCGCCGCTGGGTATTGCGCTGCAGGCAGACGGCCTCTCGGCAGCGCTTCTCGTCATGGCCAATCTTGTGGCGCTGGGCATCAGCACCTACGCGCTCGACTATTTCGCCGCTGACGCCCGCCGACATTTCTGGCCCCTGTGGCTCCTGCTTTGGGCGTCGCTCAACGGTCTTTTTCTGGCGTCAGATTTGTTCAACATGTACGTGACGCTCGAGCTGCTGGGTATCAGCGCTGCGGCACTGGGCGCGTTGAGTGGAGCGCGGGAAGCCTTGGTGGCCAACGTTCGCTACCTCCTGGTAGGGCTCTTGGGTTCCATGACCTATCTTCTCGGCGTCGCGCTGATCTACACGGATCTCGGGACCCTGGATATGGGTCTCGCCGCCCAGTCATTGACCCCTGGGCTGCTCGCGCACACGGCCTTTGCCTTGATGATGGGCGGCCTGTTGCTCAAGGCAGCCCTGTTTCCGCTGCACTTCTGGCTGCCCCCGGCCCATAGCCAAGCGCCGGCGCCAGTGAGCGCGGCACTGTCTGCTCTGGTGGTCAAGGCTGCCTTCTATCTCGTGCTGCGCCTGTGGCTCGACCTCTTCGGACCGATAACGGGCCCGGCGACGGGAAACCTGTTGGGCGCCCTGGGGGCGGCGGCCGTTGTCTGGGGGTCATGGCGCGCCTTCAGAGCGGAGCGCCTGAAGGTGCTGGCCGCCTATTCCACCGTTGCCCAGGTCGGTTACCTGTTCGTGTTCTTTCCCCTCATGGCCGAGGCCCCGCTGTCCCGGCAGAAGGAGCTGCTGGGGGCATTGCTGCTGCTCGCGCTGACGCATGGTTTCGCGAAAGCAGGGCTGTTTCTCTCCGCCGGGTTGCTGCAAAGGAGCGCCGGTCACGACCGGATCGCCGAGCTTGGGCCCGCGCTCCGAACCCTCCCTGCCGTGGCTTTTGGAATGGGCCTCGCCGGCGTTGCCCTGGTCGGGCTGCCGCCAAGCGGCAGCTTTATCGCCAAATGGTTCCTGCTCACGGAGTCCTTCGGTTCAGGACAATGGTGGTGGGCGCCGATCGTGCTCGCCGG
>JASJBY010000305.1 GCA_030066245.1 Gammaproteobacteria bacterium | reverse complement strand
TCACCCAGGTCGTCGCCTTCGGCTTGGGCATTATGGTGCTGCTGCTCCTCACCCTGGTGCGCAGCGACCTGTTGGAGACATGGCAGCAGCGACTGCCACCGGAAGCGCCTAACTACTTTCTGATCAACGTGCAGGCCGACCAGGTGAACGCGCTGAATGATTTTCTGGCTCGCGAGAACATCGAAGGCAGCGGGCTGTATCCCATGGTACGGGGCCGATTGATGGCCATCGACGGCCGGCCGGTGAGCGCCGCTGACTACGACAGTCCGCGCGCACAGCGGCTCATGGAAAGAGAGTTTAACCTGTCCTGGGCCGCTGAGCTGCAGGAAGACAACCAGGTGGTGGCCGGCACGTGGTGGCCGTCAACAGAACCGGTCCGCCAGGAGATGTCGGTGGAAATCGGGCTGGCGGAAACGCTCGGCATCAAGCTCAATGACGAGCTTCAGTTCATGGTCGCCGGCCGGACGGTGCAGGCGCGGGTGACCAGCCTGCGCACGGTGGCGTGGGACTCGTTCCGGCCCAACTTCTTCGTCATCGCCGCCCCTGGGGTGCTGGATTCCTACCCCGCCACCTTTATTACCAGCTTCCATCTACCCCGAGAGCGGCATGCGATGCTGGCGAACCTGGTTCAGAACTTCCCCAGCGTGACCGTGCTCGACGTGGACGCCTTGATGCAAAAGGTCCGCGGCATCATGGACCAGGCGATAGTCGCCGTGCAGTACGTTTTCGTCTTTACCCTGCTCGCCGGACTCATGGTGCTGCTGGCCGCGGTGCAGTCCACCCTGGACGAGCGCCGGCGCGAGAGCGCTATCGTGAGAACACTGGGAGGAAGTCGCCGACAGCTCTTGAAAGGTTTACTGGCTGAGTTCGTTACCCTGGGCGCGGTCGCGGGGGCTGTGGCCGCGTTCGCGGCCTCGGGCATCGGCCTGCTGATGGCGGACCAGGTGTTTCAGCTAGACTACCGTCCCAGTGTGTGGGTCTGGCTGACCGGCGTGGCCGGGGGCATGCTGGGCGTCGGTCTGGCAGGGACGCTAGGCACCCTCAGCGTGCTCTACCACCCCCCGGTCGACACCTTGCGGGAGAGCTGAGCCAGGTCCAGCCCGCGTGATGCTGGTTGCAGCGGCATCGCGGGCCTCGCGGCATGTCCAGTGGTCTTCCCTCCCACAGGCTCTCCTGGCTAATCAGGAGGCCAACCCGAAGGCGGAAGATGATCTGTGTCAATCAAAACGGCCTGGCGCTAGCCTTTTGTGTGCCACTTGGGATAAAAACGAAAGTCAAAGGATAAGAGATATCGGATAGCCAGGAGGAGCATGGACATGCGAATCGCGAGACTCATCTGGCTGCACATGGTCAGGCGCTGCCGCTCAGAGCGTTTTTTTCAGATTCGGCCGCCATTCAGAGGCCCCGGCTGGTACTTTGACGTACGGGGCGCTGAGCCCTGGGGACCCTACTCAACGGTGGATGATGCGCGGCTTGTTGCCACGCAATACGCCGCGGCGTGCCGGTCGAAGCATGACACCGGGGGTCGCAACGACCTGGTGCCGTCGGACGCATTGGTGTTCGGTTAGGGCCGTACCGGCATGAGTGGCTGGGACCGTAGGCCGCAGGGATAGCGGCCGTCGAGCCCAAAGGGAGGCATTTACGGCGTGTCCCGGCGGCTCGTGCCGGTGCGGCCCCGGCCGCAAATGCTTAACCGATTACGGATGCCGTCGGACGGGGAGTTCGGCTGGTCAGGATCTTTGACCTGAGCAGGACACCTGCCGAGGGCCATCGACTCGGCACACATCGGGTTGCATAACCACCCTTTTGGAGAGCCCAGCCCGGATTTCTCACCGGGATTCGGAATTTTGGGTCGCTCTGGCAAAGCAGATTTGCCGATCGTCCGCAGAGGCATAGCTGTAGCTATGGCTCAAGGAGGACCGGTCAAGATGCAAAGCCAGAGTGGGCCAAGAACCGAATAGGACAAGTTGTTCACAAGGAAGGCTGGCTCGGTGAAGCCAATGTGTTGAGTGTGCCGACATAATCTGCGATCCAAGGTCCGCCTGGCGAGAAATCCGGGCTAGACCCTGGCGGTCGCCGGGACTTGCCAGTACAGTGGATCCAAGCGACGCGACAGGCTGGGTCGGCAGGGCCTCGCGTGTGTTGCGTTGTCGTTGGTGGTCGTGAGCTTGGAACAGCTGACGAGAGCCCGACTTCCTTACCGAACGGCTTGCGTAAGCGAGCCCATGCTGAATTGCGCGCGAAGATCTGGCTCCTGCTGCTTTCCCTGATCTTGCTTGTCGCACTCGCGACAGGCGCCTATCTCTACGTGCAGGCCAAACGTGCAGAGCCCGCCTACAGCGGGGAGCTGAAGGTGCCCGGACTACGGGCTGCCGTCACCATCACCTTCGACCCCTTTGCGATTCCCTATATCGAGGCTGCCTCCCGAGATGACCTGTTTACGGCTCAGGGCTTCATAGTCGCCTCCGAGCGCATGTGGCAGATGGATCTGATGCGGCGCCTGGCCAAGGGCGAGCTGGCCCAGGTGCTGGGTGCGAAGCTGGTGGCGGCGGACCGCCTCTTCAGGACCCTGGGCCTGGGCCAGGCCGCCAGGCGCAGCCTGGAGGCACTGGACGCGGACACCCGAAATGTCCTGGAGGCCTACTCGCGAGGTGTAAACGTCTATCGTCACCTGTACGCAGACCGCCTGCCCCTGGAGTACCGGCTGGCCGACTTCGAGCCCGCGCCCTGGTCACCTCTGGATTCGTTGGCCATCAGCGAGTACATGAGCTTCGTCCTCTCCTTCAACGTGCGCGAGGAGCTGGTGTACCTGCGTCTGGCGAGCCTGCTGGGCACGCGCAAGGCGCTGGAGCTGTTCCCTAGCGACGAGGGGATCCCCGCCCCGCCGTCTCCGCTCGAGCTACCCGCGAGAGAACCCCTCAGCCGAGCCTCTGCGAAACGGGCTCACAGGCCCGGTCTGCTCAGCCTCGGGCTGCCCCTGCCCGGATCGGCAAGCAACGCCTGGGCCGTGTCGGGCAAACGCACCCGGGACGGCTTAGCCCTGCTGGCCAATGACCCCCACCTGTCCCCTTCGACCCCCGCCATCTGGTACGAGCTGGAGATGAAATCACCGGACTACCACGCCGCAGGCATCAGCCTGCCCGGGGTGCCGCTGATCATCATCGGCCACAACGAAGAGCTTGCGTGGGGCCTCACAACGACCATGGCCGACACCCAGGATATTTTCCTGGAGCGCCCGTTGGAGGGTGGCAACGCTGTCGAACGCGCAGGCGCCGGGCCTGAGCGAATTGTCCACCACGTGGAAGAAATCAGCATCAGAGGCCAGCCGGAGCCCCTGCGCCTAGCCGTGCGGTCCACCAGCAACGGCGTACTAATCAACGATATCCTCGGCGCCAACGCCGGTACGCCCTTCGAGCTGTTCGATCCCGGGCTGCCTTACCTGCTCGCCTTGAAGTCGAACCTGGCACTGCCGGACCGCGCGTTGCAGGGCATCTACCAGCTGAACACCGCGAGCAGCGTCGATGCGGGCCGGGCAGCCGTTCGCCTGTTGTCGCACGCGTCTCAGAACATTCTGTTTGCGAGCCGGCACGGCCTCATCGGCTGGCAGGTGACCGGTGCGCTGCCGTCACGCCGCAGCGGGCTGGGGACGTTCCCGGTGCCGGCTTGGACCGGCGAGTTCGACTGGGAGGGCTATCTGCCCCGTGAGCAGAATCCAGGCGGCGTCTCCAAGTCGGACGTCCTGGTGACCGCGAACAACCGGATCATGGCGCCCCACCGTCCGATGCATCTGAGCCGCTCCTGGCTGCCGCCCTTTCGTGCCAGACGTATTCGAGAAATGCTTTCCCACCACCAGCACATGACGGGCAGTCAATTGCGGCGCATGCAGCTCGACCGAACAAATCTAGAAGCCCGCTACGCGGTCGCGGCCCTGCGGCGGCTCGCGCCGGAGCTGCGTCAGGCGGACGCCACGAGCTGGCAGATGGTCGAAGACTATCTGCTCGCCTGGGACCAGCGTATGCTGCCGGACAGCGCCTCGGCGGCGCTGTTCCTGCTGCTCAGAGCGGCGCTCTTTACCGAGATCTTCTCGGACGAGCTTGGCGACGACCTGCCCATACTGGAGAGCACCACCACATACACTTACCACGCTCTGCTGGAGGTCATTCGCTCGGGCCACTCATCGTTCTGGGACGACGTGCGCACACCGGAGACGGAAAAACCCGCAGACATCTGGGGGCGAGCCCTGCGAAAAGCCCGCGCAGAGCTGGAACGCCGCCAGGGATCCATGCACACCGCGCGCCAGGACAAACTGACTCGACTGCTGTTTCCGCACGCCTTTCACAGCGTTCCGCTGGTGGGCGGGCTGTTCAGCGTAGGCCCCCTGGGAACCGGCGGCGGAGACCACACGGTCAACGTGATGAAGGGCCGCCTTCTGAGCCCTGAGGACCCTTTGTTCGTGCCCACCTACCGGGTCGTATTCACCCCGGGCGACTGGAGCAAGACCCGTGGCACCCAGACGCTGGGTCAGTCGGGACACCGTTTCTCCCCCCACCGCACCGACCAGCTCGACGATTGGCTGAGCGGCAGAACCCACGCCTGGCACTGGAACGGGCCGCCGCCTGACCAGACCATGGGCGTGCTGCGACTCGTGCCGGGATCCCCAGTCGGCCCCTGACCACCGGCCGGTGTTGGCGCATAATCCGCACCGTGGAATCTTTCACCTTTCAGGGCCTGCTCGCGTGGGTCTCCCAGTACAGCTCATGGGCAGCGCCCCTGGTCTTCTTTATCGCGTTCTCCGAATCCCTGGTGGTGTTGGGACTCGTCATGCCCGGTGCAATGCTGCTGTTCGGGGCCGGTGCGCTGGTGGGTGCGGGAGCCATTCCTTTGTGGCCGGTGATGATCGCAGCCGCGCTGGGCGCCATGGCGGGCGACGGTCTGAGCTATTGGCTGGGTCGCCACTACAAGGCGAAGCTGCGCACAGTTTGGCCGTTCCGGGCCTACCCAAAGCTGGTTACCCGCGGCGTCGAGTTCTTCCACCGGCACGGGGGTAAAAGCGTCGCAATGGCCCGCTTCGTGGGCCCCCTGCGCGCCATCGTGCCAGCCGTCGCCGGGATGCTCGACATGCCGGTGAGACGATACGTCGCCATTAACGTCCTCGCATCGGTGGCTTGGTCACCCGCTTACTTGCTGCCAGGGGTCGCTTTCGGCACGTCGCTGCAGCTCGCCTCGGAGGTTGCCGGCCGCCTGGTGCTCTTCCTGATATTGATGCTGGCCGTGCTGTGGTTCATAGCGTGGCTGCTGAGTCGGACCTGGCGCCTGCTGGCACCCCACACCTACAGATTCATACAGCGTGTTCTGCTCTGGGCGCGGGGCCACCCCTTCCTTGGGGCGCTTCCCACGACCCTGCTTGACCCCGAGCATCCCGAAGCACGCGGGCTCAGCCTGCTGGCCTTGCTGCTGCTCCTCTCCGCACTGCTCTTCCTGCTTGTCACCCAGGCTGTGCTGGGCGAACCGCTTCCCACCAATCTGGATCTGCTCATCTTCCACGGTCTGCAGCAGCTGCGAACGCCCTGGACGGACGGCGTCATGGTATTTGCCGCAGGCCTGGGAGACCCTCTGGTGCTTGGGCTCGTGACTGCGACCATGGGCGGCTGGCTCACCTGGAGACGTGCTTGGCGGACGCTGGCTCACTGGCTGGCCGCTGTTCTGGTGGCGGTGCTTATGGTCCTGCTGCTGCAGCTCGCAGCCGACATCATGAGGCCACCGGTATCGACCACGCTGGCTCATGCCGATGCCTTCCCCAGCAGCCACGCGACGGTAAGTATGGCCGTGTACGGTTTTTTAGCCGTTATGCTCGCCGCGGAGTGGCCGTACCGACTGCACCTGGTGGCCTACATCGCGGCAGGCTTGACGTTGACGGCTATAGGTTTAGGCCACCTTTACCTGGGCTCAGCGTGGCTCTCCGAGTTCCTCGGCGGACTGTCCTTGGGGCTAGCCTGGACAGCCTTCCTCGGGATTGCCTACCGGACCCATGTGACCCACGCCACGAAGAACCGGCTTCAGTTCAGCGCCGCAGCACTCCTGGCCCTTGTCCTTGGCCTCGCCGGCAATGCCAGCCTGCTCTACCCGGCAAACCGCCTCGCTCACGCTCCCCAGGAAACCGCGCGCCTGCTTGCCGCCGGCGACTGGTGGCGAGAGGGTTGGATGCAGCTGCCCGCCTACCGCAGCGACCTATGGGGCCAGCAGGTCCACCGCCTTACCCTGCAATGGGCCGGCCCTGAGTCCGGTATTGCCGACGCTCTGCTGAAGATGGGATGGCGCAGGCCCGGCTGGCAGGGAACTCGGCTGCTCTACTGGCTGAACAGCGAAGCGTCGGCCATCGAGCTCCCCGTCATGCCCCAGGTACACCAGGGTCGACATGAAGCGCTGCGCCTGACGCGCCCAGACGCGCACGATCCAGAGCGGGTGCAAGTGCTTCGCCTGTGGCCAAGCAACACGAGCCTGGACAGTGGAGACGGACATCAACCCGTCTGGCTAGGCACCATCACCTACCTGCGCAAAATGCGAATCCTCGGCTTTTCCGTGCTGCGCACGGAACTCGGTGAAGTCGTGCCCGGACGG
>JASJBY010000031.1 GCA_030066245.1 Gammaproteobacteria bacterium | reverse complement strand
AGCACCCGGGTGCGATCCTCCGGATGCAGTATGCGCCAGAACGCCGTCGGGTTTGCACCGGCGTCTACGCCCAGCATGTCCGCCGCCTCGACGGAGCACCAGTATTGGCCCGAGCGCACATCCACTTCCCAGTGTCCCAGGCGAGCCATGCGCTGCGCCGCCAGCAGACGCGCCTCATTGTCGCGCAACGCGCTTTCTGCCCGCTTGCGTTGGGTGATATCCCTTACCAGGCCCATGATGGTCCCGGAGTCCGTCGCCACTACTCGGGCCTCGAAGTCCCGCCGCCCATGTTCCGTATCGAGGCTGTACTCGTGGGTTTCGGGGCGGCCGCCGTTGGGTGGACGGTCGAGCACGGCGCGCGCTTCTTCCGCCACGGCTGCCGGAACGAGATCGCTGACGTTTCGGCCGAGAAGATGGTCCGAAGGCACCATCGGCTGGATTCCCCGGCCCGGGCGAAACTGCAGAATGATGCCGTCGCGGTCCATGTGAAAGACCATGTCGGGCACCGCGTCGAGAACGGCCCGATAGCGTTCTAGCTCGAGGCGCAGACCCGCCTGGCGTTGCGCGTTGTCGACGACCTGTTTGAGCCGGTGGACCAGCCATTCCCCGTCTTCAGGGCCGGTGAGGCAGTCCGTTGCGCCGGCCTCCAATGCCTGTCCCGTAAGCCCGTGATCTACCCCGAGGAAAGCAACCAGGGGCGTAGTGCGCAAGTCGGGCCAGTCCGCCAGCTGACGGCACGCCTCGAGCGCCCCGGCGGCGAACCCGCCCATGTCGACAATTACGACGGTCGGGACAGACTCGCGCACAGACCCCAGTGCCTGCTCAGGTCTGGTGTGGGAAAGCGAGGTATCCCCGGGCACAGCCGTGTTGAAGCGTTCCAGGAGGGCGTCATCAGAGGTGACGAGCAGAATGTACTTAGGTTGGGGATGGGCCTCTGCGGCAGTCATATCCGTATGCTCGTGGGCGACAGCCAGCGTGCCGCTGTCGATGCCGAAGGTGTGGCTGACGATCACTCTTGCGCCGGCAGGGTTGGACGCCCGACGGCGAGTGAACCGTTAAACCATAGCACGTATATTGTGACAGTTGCGGACGCCACTCTTACCAGGCTGCCAGGGGGATGATGTAATGCCGTACGTGAACATTCGTGTTGCCCGGCGCGGGCTGAGCGAGCAGCAGCGGGTGGCCCTGTCCCGGCTGACCACCGACGTCATGGTGGACATTCTCGGCAAGCGTCGGGAGCTGGTCGCCGTCCAGGTCGAGGAGAGCGACGCGGGAGGGTGGTTCATCGGCGGACGGTGCCTTGCCGAGCAAAACCAGGCTACGGCCTACGTGGAAGCCAAAATCACTCTGGGTACAAACAGCGCTGCGCAAAAAGCGGAGGCGGTGGAAGCGCTCAACCGGATGCTGCGGGACGTGCTTGGCGAGATGGCCGAGGCCAGTTACGTGACTCTGCAGGAAGTGTCAGCCGACGCCTGGGGCTATGCGGGTCTCACGCAGGCAGCACGGAGTCGGGCCAAGCCCTGAAAAGCTGCGGATGGAAGACTTCCGTCGGGCTGCTCAAGGGCCCTTGGTGAGGCCTGCGAAGGGACTCACCGTCTCGGCGATAACCACTTCCCCCTGGCTCCGACACAGGCCGTCGGGGGTGATTACCATGTGCACGGGTCTCAGACCCTTGCGTGGCCGCCAGCGCTTGAGCGATTCTGAGATGGACCCGCTGATGTTGACGGGCGGTGACCGGTAAGCCTGCTTGTCACCGTTGTCGAAGAGCACGTAGTAGCAAAGATTGTCGGCACTGGCTGGCAAAGCCATGGACAGGGTTAGCGCAACAGCGGTCAGTCCTTTCATATCCGCACTCCCGTAGTCCCCTGAGCGCCCCGGGGATCAGCGCCGCGGTTACGACTGGCCGCGGCGCACGTCTGTGTGTCCTCCATTAGGCGGCAGGAACCCCGCGGGGCTTTAACCCGAGTTGGCAGCCGACGCCACGGGCGAAGGCGGCCTTGCAGGCCGGTTGCGGCGCCGTGGGCAGTATCGGAAAGGCAGCCAGCACGGGGCTGGTTTTAGCGAAAAGCGACAAAACCAAGGCGATTTTGTTGTATTTGCTCTTGACAAATTCATGGCGTGTGCAAGAATGCCCGGCATTCGCATGCGCCGAGTTGAATCAGAGGCGGCCGATTGGCGGAAAGCGTGTTTTCGAGCCAGCAAATCAGCGGCATCACTGGCCTGAGCTCTCGTCAGCTGGGATACTGGCGGAAGACCGGGTTGCTCTCGCCGGAGGCGCACACCCCCGGCGGACATGCCCGATACAGTTTTACCGACCTGGTAGCGTTGAAAACAGCGAAGCGCTTGCTCGACGCGGGCGTGTCCGTGCAACGCATCCGCTCATGCCTGCAGTCCCTGATCCGTTTCCTCCCCACTACCGACAAGCCCCTGCACGAGCTTTCCCTGGTGGCGACGGGGGACGTCGTGCTCGTGTTGCACAGCCGCAACGCGTTCGATGCGCTAACGGGTCAAGACTGGATCCTCGAGGTGGCGGAGGTCGTCCGCGATGCGGAAGGAGTCAAGCGGGGCGTGCCCGCCCCGCGCCAATGCGAACTCTTCTCCGACCTGGAACAGGAGGTGGGAGGAACCCAACAGCTGCGCGCAGGGTAGCGGTATCGAGGCACAGGGACGGCAATAGACGCAGCGGTCAGCCCACTCTCGGGGGGTGGGTCACGGAGCCAGGTTCGGCCCTTCGAAGGGCCGGCTGCCATGGAGGACAAGCATGAAGGTAGTCGCCATCGTTAACCAGAAAGGTGGTGTCGGGAAGACAACCACTGCCATCAATCTCTCTGCCGCGCTCGCCCAGAGCGGAATCCGCGTTCTCCTGGTGGACATGGACTCCCAGGGCCACGCCTCGCTCGGGCTGGGAACGCCTGTGTCAGACCTGCCCGGTCTTTACGAGGTATTCAAGGGCTCGAAAAATCTTCGCAGCGTGGTCCGAAAGGATGTGAGCCCGGGAGTGGATCTGGTGCCGGGCACCATTTCCCTGGCCGCCGTGGAGCACTTGCTAGCCAATCGCAAGGGGCGGGCCCATGCGTTGCGCAGGCATCTTGCCGGGCTGCGCAAGCTGTACGACTGCGTGGTGCTGGACTGTCCGCCCGCGCTGGGACTCCTGTCGGTCAACGCGCTTCGTGCCGCCGATCTCGCCGTCGTGCCGGTCGAGCCAAGCCTCTATGCCCTGGATGGCATTGAGCGGCTGCTGGAGACCATCACTCTGCTGGAGGCGCAGTACGGGATCAAACCCCGCCTGACCATGCTGGCGAACATGTACGACACGCGTACGCGGCTGTCCCGGGAAATTTTCAAGGCTCTGGAGCAGCACGACTCCCTGGGACTCTGCAAGGCGAGAATTCGCAATACCGTGCGCCTGAGAGAAGCGGCTTACCGGGGGATGGCGGTTGTCGAGATGGCGCGGAGCTCGAAGGTTGCCGACGACTTCCGCGCTCTGGCCCGGGAAATAGGCCGCCGCCTGGATTTGCAGCCATCTGCGAGCAAAGCGGAGGAGGGCGTCAAGACGCAGCCCAGCGCTGGCACCCCAATCAGCGGCACCCCAATCACCGGCACCATCGAGAAACGACATGGCTCGCTGTGCGAGGTCATCCTGAGCTTCGACTCCGCGTTGGGCAAGCGAGTCCAGATCGCAGGGGACTTCAACAACTGGGTACCGGATGACGGTGTGGACACGCGCAAGGGCGAGGGTAGGCTCAGTAAAGTGCTGCACCTCAAGCCCGGACAATACGAGTATCGGCTCGTCGTGGACGGCGATTGGCGGGAGGACCCGTCCAATCCCAAGCGCGTACCCAATCACCTGGGCGGCAACAACTCGCTGCTGCGTGTGTGAGCCGGGCAGGGGACTAGGTCGTGCGCAACCCCGCCTGGCGGCCCGCGCGGAGTCATTCGGCGCGGCTGGCCGACATCAGCTATCACCTGCTGGGCCACTCGAGTTCATCGACGGGTTCCGCCGAGCAGCCGACGATGCGACTGGTCCCCGTTCTGGCGGCGGTCACCGAAGACCACCCCGCGGACGCCCTCCAGGTGGATGACTTGGTGGACGCGTTGACCCGGGAGCTCAACCTTTCGGTTTACGGCTCCAGTCGACGGTACCGCTGGGAAGCATACCCGGTGCAGGTGACCACGGAGCTGGATTTGAACGAGACCCGGTTCGTGGTCGTCTTCACCACCGCCAGCCTGCCAGGCATTCGTCAAGCTTACACGATGCTGAAGCCACTCCTGCAGCGAGGCGCCGTCGTCGCGGGGGTGCTGTTCAGCGGCGCCGTCGATGCCGACCACGCGCGGCGATCCTCGCAGCGGCTCATGGAGGCCAGCGAGCGTTTTTTCAACAAGGCATTGGTCGACTTCGGCCACGTAAGTGCCCCGGGACCGGCGTTCGGTAGGACCCTGGCACAGATGGGCGAGAAAATACACGATGCCTGGGCGTCATAGTCGTCAAGCCCAGGCGAGGATAAAGAGGCAAGGAAATATGACACTTAAGCTACGGACTATCAAAGACATCAGCCCGGAGGATCTCCGGGGACTTGTGGAGGACAGCATTCATTCAATTGCCGGTGAGGACAACGAGCTGTGGGAAACGTTGCCCCGTCTCGGCCAGCGTTGTCTCATCGTCCAGGGCCCCAGCGAGGAGCTCTCGGTGATTAGTTTTCATGCCACCGACGCCAGTCGAGCCCTGCTGGAAGGCCTGAATTGCATGGAGCAGCTCAATCACAGGCTGGCGCCGCTCTTCCTGGTGGACTACGTGAAGCCTTCGCGCCTGATCGTGCTGGCCCCGGAGTCGCCTCCTGGCGTGGAGACGCTGCTCGGCTGCGGATTCGTGGAGTCGAAGACCTTTCGAGTCATCGAAGCCAACGGCGAGCGAGGTCTACTGTTCGAGGGCGCCGAGCAGGCGCAGCGGGCGTCTGTCACGGCGGCGCGTTTCGGAGCCGCTCGCAGCACCGATGACGACAGTAACGTCGCAACCCTGTCGAGTGACGAGGAGCAGTTCTTCGAGCAGCTTCCCCAATAGTCCTTGTCCTTGACCCTGGCTTGCGGCGAGCGGGCCGGGGCAGGCGCGGTGTCGCCGAGGCGAACTCGGCGCGTTGCCTCTATGCTCCGGGTTTCAGGCCATGAGAGGCGCCTGAGACTCTGCGCCGTTGAGGACCGCCTGTCTGATCTCAGCGGTCGAGGGTGGACGGCATACGTGCCATTTGACCAGCCGGATCCCTGCCTGGGAGAGAATGCGGACCTTCGCCCGGTTCCTGTTGGCCGAGTCCGCGGCCTCCTCCAGCTCGATGGCGCAGACAATGTCGAAAGCCTGGTCACACACCAGGTAGTCGACGACCATCTGCTGTCCCCCGGACCAAGGCGCATATTCGTCGGTCCGTTGGCCGACCCGGGTGTAGAGGAAGCGACTGAAGCAGACCTGTGGGAGAACGTGATGCTCCGGAAGCGCCGTGCTCAGCGTCTGGTAAAAGGACTGCTCCGGTTCGGACAGGGGGCGCCTGGTGAGAAGTTGAGGCTCCGGGGCCGTCTTCTTCTCTATCCGAAATCGGAGCACGTGGGCGAGCACGAGAACGCCGACGACAACAAGTACGGCTAATGCTTCCATTGGCCTCGCCCGGTTGAAGCGCGTTCGATTCTGCGAAGAAACCCCTTCGTCATCTAGAATCTTATCGGTTGCTTTCGTCCCTGCTTTAGGGACACCCGAGGGTGGCGGACCCGGATTTCATGAATGTCCGCCGTAAGGCAACGTGTTGGCTTACGGTGGGCCGCGTCGCTGGCTGACAGTCTGTCCTATCCGGCGCTTGGCTTCCCGGATGCGCGTGATAAGTCGGGGTTGCCCATCTTCGGGCGACCCGTTCGGTGGGGTAACGGTCCGCAGGACCTCTACCGCTTTCCGCCTCATCCATAGTTCCGCATCCCGGTGAGAGACGCGGTCTGGTCGTGGTCGCGCGGAGTCGGGGGCGGCGACATCGGGGCGTGCACAGTTCACATTGATGTTGTGCATCACCTCGCTGGTGGCTTCTTCCCGGTCCGTCACACTTAACTCCGTGACCAACATCAACGTTACGGAGATGACCGAATGAAAAAGTTGAAGCCTGCCATCCTGTCCGCGTCCCTGCTGGTGCCTCTCGCCTGCCCGGTGCCGGGCCTTGCCCTTGATGCTTTGAGCTATCAGCAGGCGCTCCGCCTCTGCGCTGCCGGTTACAGTTACGGATGCAGTGTGGCCTACCAGTACCAGGCGGCGGCCCTGCGCCAGTACTCAGGGAGCAGCGGCGGCAGTCCCGCTGATGCCTGGGTAAGCCCCGGGGAGATATCACGCGGTGGCGTCGATGGGGTCAGGCCGGGTGTACTGAGTACTTACGATTTCATCAGATAGCTGAGACACGCAGCGCCTTCCAGGCGCTGCGCCTGCCATCGGCCCGACTTGTTGGTCCGGCGACTGCTAAGGATTATCATCCGCAACAGCACCCTGCATCGTCGGCCCGAGTCCGACTCTCTGATTTGTCTATGACCAAGAGGCAAGAGGCTCCGGCATGAGCACGTCGCTGTATCACGTTGCCGCGGTGCCGTTCGAAGCCGCACGCAAGGTTGAAATCCGGCCTGAAGGTCATCGGGCCCGGCGTCTGCACGGCCACAGTTTCATGGCGCGGGTGCGCGCCGCGTTGCCCGAAGGCTGGGCCGGCTTTGCCGGCGGCGAGACGGATCAGCTCAGAGCGGCCGTCGAGCGTCAGGTGAAGCGCCTGGATTACGATCTGCTCAACAACCATCTCCCGGTCCCCACGGACGAGAATCTGGCCCGATGGCTGGGGGAACGCCTGGATCTTCCCGGCGTGAACGCCATCGGCATTCAGAGCACGGCCCATCAGGGCGCGGACCTCGACAGCGACGAGCATGTCCATGTCTGGCGGCGCTTTCGCTTCGAGGCGGCCCATCGATTGCCGAAGGTTCCGCAGGGCCACCCGTGCGGGCGCATGCACGGTCACGGATTCGAGATCATTCTGCATGCCGACCAGGATCTCCAGGGGGCCGACAAGGGGGTGGACTTCAGCCGGCTCGAGTCACTCTGGGCGCCCTTCCACGAGCAGCTTCACCTGGCCTGCATGAACGACATCGAGGGCCTGGAGAATCCCACCAGCGAGATGCTGTGCGGCTGGCTCTGGGCACGCCTGAAACCTCAGTTGCCGGAGCTTTCCTGGATCACGGTTTACGAGACGGCGACGGCTGGCTGCCATTTCGACGGCACCCACTATCGCATCTGGAAGGAGTCGCGGTTCGAGAGCGCCCTGCAGCTTGTCCGCGCACCCGACGGAGACAAGCGGCGACGCCTCCATGGGCACAGCTACCTGGCGCGCCTGCACTTGAGCGCGCCCCTGGACGAAGTGTTGGGCTGGACAGTGGACTACGGTGAGGTGAAAGCGCTTTTCCAGCCGGCCTATCGGCAACTGGACCACCAGGCCTTGAACGGGCTCCCGGGAATACAGGACACCGACGTGGCCAGCGTACTCCACTGGATGCGAACGAGGCTGGCGGAAGCTCTGCCCCGGCTTGACCGCATTGATCTCTATGAAACACCTGGCTGCGGAGCGGTGTTGTCCTGGGGGGAACTGGGTCCCGCGCTGCCGGTGTAAGACAGGCGGGCGCGGCATCCGGAATCGTAGGTAGGTTGTGCGCCGCGTCGACCCTGAACATCGGCCCAGGGCAGCTTTGATTCGCGCTTCCCAGGCGCACCGTCGCTGCCACCAAATCGTCACGTGATTCAGTTAGCCTAGGGTGTTGTCCAAGCTCGTCCGTCGCGTGCTCACGCCACCGGACTGTCGGTCACTTGCTGTCCGATTTGGGACAGTGACGTTCCGGACGGCACCTACACCTAACCATGCCCTGCGACAAGGAGAACAACAGGATTTCTGACGTTACCATTTAGTCTCAAGGGAGGAAGTCTATGAGCGAGATGGCGATTATGGCTGGCGGGCTTGGCCTGCTGGCGATTCTCTCCGGCATGGTGGGCCTGGGAGTCGCCTTCGCGGCGGTGCCTTTCCTGTCTCTTTTCCTCCCGGATCTGGTGCACCAAGTCCAGCCGCTGACCCTGATCCTCAACGGGTTGACGGCCTTGTTCGCCACCTTCGGCTTCGCCCGGAGCGGTCTGGTGGATTGGCGCAAGGCCATCGTCCTGGCACTGGTTACTACCACCGCCGCCCCTATAGGCGCCTGGATGGCGCAATACATCGACCCCACCTTCATCCTCTATGTCTACCTGGCGGCGGTGGTGTTCCTGGCCTACAGTCTTTTCCGCCCGATCAAGGGCGGCGGCGAGATGCAGGAGCGCTTTTCCTTGGCCCTGGCGTGGGCCGTGCCCATTTCGGTGCTGGCGGGATTTCTTGGCATTGGCCCCGGCTTCCTACTCATGCCCACGCTTATTCTGCTGGGCTTCGAACCCAAAAGGGCGGCGGCCATCAACGCCTTCGCCGTGACACCACCCTCTTTCTCGGCCCTGATCCCCCACCTGGGCACGGCGGTCTGGGATCCGGCGCTTACCTTGATCCTGATTCTGGTGGGGGCGGGCGGAGCCTTTCTGGGCGCGCGCATTACCAGCCTCTGGGTACCGGGCGAGCGGCTCAAGCAAATGTTCGGGGTGGTAATCGTGCTCATGACTGCGTACAAGATTTATACATTAGTCGCGGCTTGAGACCGGATCGTCCCGATGGGGGCGCCGCTGAACGGGTTCTGTCAGCTCCCAGGCGGCTCGCCAAGCCCATACCATGTTCGCCGAGGCGGACGCAGATCAGGCAGCGTCAAGTAGTTTCGTCAAGGCGCAAAGACGCCGGGCCAGCGAAACCGACTGGATACATGCGGGGGTTGGGCGCAGACAGTTTCGCAGCTTGTCATGGGCAAAGCAGGAAGTCCCGGCCAGGCTTCGGCACCGACCAGCCCCGCGTGCGTGCAACGCTCAACCACCGACTCAAACACGAAGCGAAACAGCCCATCGTCGCGAGATCGACCGAGGCGATCTATCTTTAGAAGCCGGGTTCTAGGTTGACATGGCCCCGAAGCAGGTTCTGACGGCTGCCTGACGACCTGAGGATACTCGAGTAACCTGGGAAAAGGGCGTCAATTCGTTTTAATACATAATCCTCCTGTTTTTCAATCCTTGTAACCCGAACAGGGAATGCAAAGGACTTTCCCTCCCTTTAATCGGGCATTACGTTCGACCACCATCTCTCCACACTGATCGCAGACTACCGATTCAAACGTGTGTGCGGCTTCCTTCAACTCCTTGGTGAAAACTTCTCCGATATTGAGAAGAAGCTCATCAGGCGTATTGGAAACCATTTCCACTAACGGATCGGCAACCTCTGCTGGGACCTGTGAAGCAGGGATTCCGGACTTGCGTTGTTCCATGAACTCGGACTGCTTGCTCTTCATCATGGCTTCTGCTTTTGCAACCACTCGTATCGCCCGTTTGGTCTTCTTATCAACCAAGGTCAATCCCCACTTTCCGTAGCCTAAGCGTTTGATATTTCCCTTGCCATAAGTGCAACCGGTTGCCACCTGAATACCGTCCGCGAAACATGTTGCACAGTGTTCCTCATCCAGCTCCAGAATCGCCTCCAATTGCCCGTCGGGGGCATGCTCAACTCCAAGCTTTTCCATCGCAGCCAGACCCACCCGCAACCCCATCGGCATGGCCGGGCACTTGTGCCCGTGAAACTTCTGTCCAAAAGCCAACAATTCTTTGTCTAACATTGCTTGCTCCTGTCTTGGGTTGAATTTCCAACGTGGTTCAATGAAACGTCTTCAGTCGATGTCAATTCCTTGCCCAACTCATTTCTCGGTCATCACCCCATGCACAAGCTTGGCCGCCACGCCGAGCAGGACCACGCCGTAGATTTTCTTAAGCCAGGCGGGCTTCGCCTTGGCCACCATGAACCAGGCGCCCAATTGTGAGCCAACAATCACGGCCCCAACCGCCACGGCGAACAGAATGAGGTCAAAGTGCGCCTCCGCGATGTGCCCCAAAAAGCCGGTGAAAGAGGAGAATGTTACGATGAACGCCGTTGTGGCAGCCGCCGCCTTGGCGGGGTAACCCATTTCCATCAGCATCGGCGCAATGATGAAGCCGCCACCGATGCCCAGTAGCCCACCAGTGAAGCCCGCGCCCCCTCCTACTGCGGCCCCAACCAGCAAGCGCCGACGTTTCGGCATCGGCGCCTTTTTCTCGTCCTTGTCCACGCTCATCAGGCTGCGAATCCCCGCAACCGTCACGACCAAGGCAAACAGCAGCAGTAAACCCTGCTGTGGAACGTAACGTACGCACCATGCCCCCAGCGGCGCCATGACCAGGGCAGCGGCTGCCGCCGGTAGACCCCCGCGAAAGTCCACCAGATTTTCACGCATATAGCGGATAAAGGCGAGCAACGTATTGAGACCATTGAGCAATAACCCTAGCGGAATCGCCACGGCTTTCACCGGAAAGCCAAGCCACTGGAAGATGGGTACATAAAGCATGCCGCCGCCCAGACCGAGCATGGCGAACAGGAAGGACACAACAAAGAGCAGGGCTGCGACAAGACCGTAGGTAGCGATGTTGACGACCCTTCCGCTAGCTTACCGGCGCACACCCGCGCCACGCTGTTGCAGGAGAGATGACCGTGAATGAAGAAAGCAGATTCAAAACTAAGTATCCCAAAGCTCACCGCGTGTTCGGCCTTGGGCGCCTAGCGCATGCATCGTCTGGACCTGTTCGGCCTTCATAATATGCCCCTTTAATGGTGGACACAGACGCCACATGAGCAGCCCAACAGTCCGTGGACTGACCCAAAGGTCGGTCCATGCTGTATTAGTACGCCCTAAAGTTCACAGCGTCACGCTTCATTTCAATTTTCACAAATTTCTGTTTCAGGTCTGGGACGATCACGTAAGTCTTCTTGCGCACTTTTGAAGAGGCGGCGGCTCTTGGTTAAGCTGGAGTACGAACGGCATGTGTACTTGCCATAGCGGGCGCTCAGACATCATCCATTCCAGAACCGCAGAAAGCCCTGCGGGAGTCCGTTCTGTGAATGGCGGTTGTCATTCGCCCTCCTATCAGCGACCGGCAGCTTCACGCTCGAAGCAGTATTGGTTCCGCGGCACCCCAAGGTCGCGGGTCGCGGCACGCCCTCCTCTCCCGTCCCTCTTGCCCCGCGTCACCTCCCCCGGTACCGGCTGTTCAGGGCGCAGACCCCGCGGAAGCGGGTCCGGTTGACCCGCGGCTCGAGCACCAAAGCCGCCAGCCGGGGGATGAACGCCCCGCGCGACATACGGGATACCAGCCATCCCTGCCGAGACGCCGTGCCACTACCCACCCCCCGCTCGGCCCTCCTTGGCCGAGCGTTCGCTGAACGGCGAAGTGACGTTAAGTCACTTAGGCTTCAGCTCACCTACCGGCCCCGCCACAAGGCCCTCGCCGGTCAGATAGCTGGTCTCCGCGTAATGCTCCATTAGCCCCGCCGATCCAAGAATCGGCCGATGCGCCGTGCGAGCCTCTGGGCCGCCGTGCTTCCAGTGCTTGCTCTACCCCTCAGCCGGGGTTGGCGTGGCCTTCTTGTAGGGACGGGAGGTCGCTTCGGTCAATATATCCTCCACTTCCTCGGTAGCATTTGCCATGACCTCCGATATGAGATCAGGGAAGATACGGCTCATCAGCGCGCTGTTCATGCGTGAAACAATGACCGATCCGTCGCTCGTCTGATACACCGACACACGGCACGGCATGAACGACGAGACCATCCGCGCCTCATCCTCCTTCAGAATCTTGACCGCGTGGTCCGGATGGCAGAGCTCGATGACCGCAAGCGGTAGAACCTGGTAACCCGCCTTCTGCATCGATTTGTCGAGGCGATGAATCGTGGGTATTTGCCATCCTTTGGCGATGGTTGTCTCTTTGATGGATTGCAGGGTGTCGTCGAAACTGAGCGGACTCTTCGACTCTTCGACCATGAATGTGTGGATGGCAAGACCGCTCGGCCACCATACCACGAGCGCGCCAATCATGAATCCGATGAGCAACGTAAACCAGGGCTTCTTCCACATCGATCCTTATCCTCTTCGCGTTAAGACAACATGTCATCTTTCTGCTAATCGAACCTGATATTTGGTTTTGATAGCAGTTAAGGAATTCGGCCACAGGCGCGACTGTTGAGATCGGGCACCGAATCAGTCTCGTGTTGGCGGACGTACGACGACGCCGCAGGACATTCGTAGCCAGCGCAATGCAGACGGTGCCACCGACCTGAAAGCCCCGCTCTGCTGCAAAGGACCGGCTTGGGCCACAGGCCAGCCAGTCGCAATTACCCTAGATTAAGGCGCAAATTAATGGGCGCGCTACCTGAATCGTCCCCGAGGACACAAACATTGTCCGAACAACCTCATGCCGATCACGCCCATTCACGATGTCGGAGAGGCAGCGCAAGCCTGGTTCATTGCAGGGGCAAATTCGGGTTGACCGTGTAAGGGATCCAAGCGCCTTCTTTCCAGAGTTCAGAGCCATAACAGCTCCCTGGAATAACAGCTCCCTGGATCTGAATCCTGCGATCGGGCCCGCCCGATGCGCTGCCCGGTCTCCCCCGCAACCGCGCACACTACTTCCTGACCGCCCCCAGATAGCCACTCATTGTTCTAGTCGTCATTTGCTGGTTCTCCACATTCGCTGTTCGGCGTACCATGGGCACTCACTTCGTCATGTGCCTGCAGGCCTAGTTTGTCATGTCAGCCGCCAGCCCCGGTGTCAACAGTCTCGTGCTCTACAAGCGGCGGCCGGCCCGGGTCATGAGCGTGGCGGACAAGCTCGAGATCGAGCTCGAGGACGGCAGGACCCAGCGGGTGCGTCCCAAGGACGTTTTCCTCCTGCACCCGGGACCGCTACGCAGTCTCGGCGAGCTCGACTCGCCCGCGGGGGAAGTGGAGGATGCCTGGGAGCTGCTTGCAGGCAGCACCACCCGGGTCGCGGAGCTTGCCGAGCTTGTATTCGGTGAGCACACCCCCGCCACCAGCTGGGCCGCGTGGCAGCTTGTGAACGAGGGCTTTTATTTTCAAGGCACCACGCCGGAGGAGGTACGGGTCCGTTCGGAGGAGGAGCTGGCGCAGGAGCGCCGGGAAAGGGAAGAGAAGGCCGCGGAGGCTCAGGCCTGGGCAGACCTGCTGGCGCGGCTAAAGAGAAAGCAGGTCGAACCCGGCGACGGCGACCGCCTCAAGGAGGTGGAGGCCGTCGCGCTGGGCAGCATGCAGCGTAGCCGTATCCTGCGGGAGCTGGGTCTGCAGGAAACGCCGGAAAGCGCCCACGCGTTGCTGCTCAGGCTGGGGGTGTGGGACCCTGCGGTCAACCCCTACCCTCGCCGACTGAAGCTTCCCGCCATGGCACCCGAGGCGGACATCCCCGCACTGGGCGACGAGCAGCGTCGCGACCTGACTCACCTGCCCACCTTCGCCATCGACGACGAAGGCAATCAGGATCCCGACGATGCCATCAGCCTGGAGGGAGACCGCCTCTGGGTACACGTGGCCGATGTGGCCGCTCTGGCCGCGCCGGACGGCCCACTGGACCGGGAAGCCCGCGGCCGCGGTGCCACTCAGTATCTGCCTGAAGGCATTCTTCCCATGCTGCCCGCTCAGGTCACCGAACAGCTCGGTCTCGGCCTGCTGGTGGAATCCCCCGCGCTCTCCTTTGGGATCCGACTCCACGAGAATGGCGAAATCCGGGAGATGGAGCTGACCACCAGCCGTGTCAAAGTCAGGCGCCTGAGCTATGCCGAGGCCGAGCGGCACCTGGCCGAGGACCCCTTTCGCGGCATGCTCGATCTGACCCGGCGATACCGCGCCCGCCGCAAGGCCAACGGCGCCGCCTTCATCGATTTGCCGGAAGTGAGAATCCGCCTCGTCCAGGGGGATGTGACCATTCAGCCGCTACCCCGCTTCACCAGCCGCGACATGATCACCGATGCCATGCTCATGGCCGGAGAGGCGGCGGCCCGTTTCGCGGAAGAGCACGCCATTCCATTTCCATTCACGACCCAGGCACCCCCGGAGACTTCGGCGGAGCCGCGCAGCATGGCGGAAATGTTCGCCTATCGAAAGCAGTTCAAGCGCAGTCAGGTGAAGGGCCGCCCCGAACCCCATGCCGGCCTCGGCCTGGCATTGTACGCCCAGGCGACAAGCCCCCTGAGACGCTACCAGGATCTGCTGGCGCACCAGCAGCTGCGGGCCTTCCTGCGCGGCGACAAGCTCCTGGACCGGGAGACCATGCTGGAGAGAATCGCCAGCACGGATATGCTGATCGGTAGCGTGCGACAAGGCGAACGGCTTTCCAACCGTCACTGGACGCTGGTCCACCTGCAGCGCCACCCCGATTGGCAGGGCGAGGCGGTCATTGTGGACAAACGGGATCGGCGGGCGCGCGTGCTTATCCCGGAACTGGGCCTGGACGGCACCGTGCCGGCCAGGGAAGACCTGCCTCTGGACACCGTGGTGCGAGTTCGCTGCACAAGGGTAAGCCTGCCTGAGCAGATCGCGAATTTTCAGATCACGGAGACCCCATAAGTACCCACAGGGTCGGGAGAAGCCGCCGGTGGAGGAATACAAGTGCCCGTTCAACCAGCCGTTGCGCAGCGCAGCCTTCGGCTGCGTCCAAGGCCTGGCCGTGACGAGGAGAGACGGCCCCGACGTATGCTGCACCTCGGCGACAGCCCAGGCCCGGTGCACGACCCTCTTCGACGGACTGAAGCAAGCTGCATTGACCGCTCTGGGGATGGCCGATGATCCCCTGCAGGTCCCCCACAGCATCATCGTCAAGGTTCAGTTCGGCGGCCTGCTGGGTCTGCAGCACAGGCTAGGAGTGGCCTCGTCGGCCCCGGACCGGGTCGCAGACATCCACACGCTGGTGGAGCAGGCCGTCAACGCCTTCGGCAGCGTCGACGACGTTCCCTGCTCAGATCTGGCTGCCCATATCACCGCTTACAAAGCCAAGCGACGCCGCGACCGCTGACACGACTCCCGCGTCCGGTCACCAGCCATTACCCGTCGCCGCGCTCCACCGGCAGGTCATCCGCCAGCCAGCCGAGCATGCCACCGCTCATCACCAGGACATCCCTGTAACCCGCACGCCGCAGCGCACGCACGGCAAAGGCCGCCCGCGCATCGCTCCGACAAACAGCCACCACCGTCCGCCTGCCGTCATCCATCAGCGCGGCGTCCTCTTTCAGACGAGTCGCCAGCTCTGGGAGGGGGACATTGAGCGATCCGCGCACGTGCCCGAGCTCACCCGCGAACTCGCTCCGGCTGCGCACATCCACGAGCAGCAGGTTGTCTCCTGCATCCAGGCGCCTCTTCACCTCTGCGGCCGGAATGAAGTTGCGGAAACCTACCAGGAAGCGCGGCAGCAATCGTATCCCCAGGTAAATCAGGACGACAGCCAGCAGAATGAGAATCCCTTCCGGATCGGTGATGTGGATCTGATCTTCGTTTTCCATAGGAACCGATAAACCTCCCCCTTTGCCGTCCCACCCGTTGCAGAGGGGCTAGTGTAGTGGTACGCAATGACGTCGAACTATGTCTGGTGGGGGTTCCGGCGGGATTCGCTCCAGGCTCCGAGTTGCGGCCTGTTTCGTTGCACACCCCGGGGCCTCGCGACAGCACCTTCGTCGCTGCGCCTTCCTGCTCCGCTTGAAGGGCCTGGGCATGCCTTCCCTGGCATGCCCGCTCACAGGGACCGATGTTCACAGGACATCGGTCTTTATCCTGCTCGCCCCTGTGCTGGCGCTCGGGGCGGTCGTCCCTCGACCGCCGCTGGGTCTGACGACCCTGCGCGCCCGTTCCGGTGTGTGCAAAGGGCCTCCACCAGTCGCCTTCCGCGAATCCCGCCAGAACCCCGTAGCCCGCGCCAACGTGGCGTGTTTCTGTAACGGACCGCTAGTCCAAGGCAATCCATGGTAGCTGCGAATTCGCAATTATCCGAGTCTACGGTTGGCCTCGGACTGTTATTCCCGGAGAGCGCGCTAGACCCCAGCGTCTGCGGGCTTGCTATCCGGGCTCATATGGCTCACCCTTCGCCGCTTCGGGTTTGCTGTTTATGAGTCCGGAAGTTTGCATGCGCTCTGCCCGTTACGCTTACCTGTTCGCTTTCGCCCTGCTGAGCGCCTTGGCGGCGCCGGATTTCGTGTCCGCAGCGCCCTTCTCCTATGCCTGGGACGCCAAGGAGATCGCCGCCATGGACAGCGACCGAGTGCAGTTGCGTGGCAAGCGCCGCAGGACGCTGAAGACGGTGGATACCAGCCAGATCCGCTATCTGTACACTGTTAAGATCAGCCTGGAGAAAGTGGCGGAGGTCGAGGCCCAGCTTCTCATCGTCGACGGCACCCAACCCAACGCCTTCGCGGGACAGATGGAAGGCGACCAGAACATTGTCGGCATAAATTTCGCCATGCTCGACATACTGGGCATGGACATGCATGCAGCGGCGGCGCTCATCGGCCACGAGCTTGCACACTTGCGCCTGGAACACGGAGACAAGGCCCAGTCCCGCTCAACGACCCTCGGTGTCCTGAGAGCGCTGGGCGGCGCCACGCTGGAAGGTCTGGGGGTGCCCGGTGGGCAGGCCATCTCCAACCTGACCTTCACCTCCATCGAGACCAAGTACAGTCGCGACCAGGAGCGGCAGGCGGATTACCTGGGCACCGTGTGGGCCGTCGAGGCCGGTTACGAGCCCTTCGGTGCCGTGCGATTGCACCGAGCGATTCTTCAACGCAGCCAATCCGCTCCCGTGCCTTTTCTCTCCACCCATCCATCCGGACCCGAGCGCATAAAGACGCTCAAATCCATGTCAGAACGGTTGTCCCGATAATTGAGCGGCGGAACGCCCCTGCGGGGCTTCCGCCCTACTGGCTACCCGGTTTTCTAGAGGATAGCGGTGGTGGGAATTTGTGCTGGGCACCGGGCGCTTAACTTTCTCCCAGCAGCTCGTTGACCTTGGTCATCACGTCGAAGGCGTCGGCGACATAGAGCACATCCGCCTTGCCCTGTCCCCAGCCACAACCGGCGTCCAGGTTAATGGCGCGGCGCTCAGTGATGAAGCGCCAGCCAACCACATGAGGCTCTTCTCCATGGCAGCAGGTCGCCAGCCCTTTGCGATGCCTGGGCGTGGTGCCGGTCTGGCCCACCTGGTGCAGGTGGCTCATGAAAGAGAGCACCTGCTGGCCCTCGCCGCCCTGATCCACCAACGACTTGCTGCTGCCGAGAGACGCCTGTGCCGCATCGACGAATTCGCGAATGCATTGCTCGGCCTCCGTCACATGGGGTTGGCCGTCAACCTGCTTCTTGGTCCATCCGGCACCGGCGACGAACAGCAGATCCGCTTCCGGACGTATGGTGTGGGCGTCGGCGGACGCCGACTGGGTGCCCACGACCCGGGTTCGGGTCTCGGGCATATCCACCGGCACGGCCTCAACCTCGGCGGTACCGGCCTCCCCTTCCCAGGCTGGGAAGGCACCACCAGCCAGAAGCAGGAACCAGGGCCGCTGCGAGCGGGTCAGCGTCGCTGCCATGCGCTGCCGGTAGTACCAACGCTCGATTCGGGGCTCCGTGTCCACCACCTGCAGCTCGGTGACCTGTGTGTCGATGCGCCCTCCCACGCGTTGACACACCCCGGGCAGTGCACGGGAGAAACGCGACGTCGCGGCAGCCACGACCAGTGTGGGCTGCGCCGCTTCGACGAGTGCCGCGGCGGCAGCCGCGTCGCTGCTGTAGCGGGACACGGCGAGCTCCGCACCGGCGACACCCATGAATCGGCCGGCGCCGCAGCCCGCAAGGGCATCAGCCGCCGCCTGCACCTCTCCGCCAATCAGCCCGATAGTCAAAGGCGGCGCGCCGTCCAGTTCCTGCGCCAGCTGCAAGGCCGCACTCAGGGCCTCCAGAGCCGGCTTTCCCAAGCTGCCGTCGCTCTCCGTATGCGTCAGATACAGTACTGTTTCCATTGATTCTCCTGTCGACACCGGGCTCACCAGCCCGCTGCGCTCAGCCGCGAATCCAATCCACCAGCTCGCGTGCGATCTCGTCCACTGGCATGTCCCGTACGATACGGGTGTCACGCTGCTGTCTCGGCACGGTCACGTCCAGGAACTTGACGCCCTCGGCAGCGACTGGCGCCGGCTGCGCGCGCTGTAGCGCCGGCATGACGCTGCGCATGTTGACCATGCCCACCTGGGGATTGTTGGGCGGCTCGGGCAGGTTGCCCGTGGCCCAGGCCAGCACGGCAGGCGGGCCGGCGCAAACCGATATCTGGTATTGCGCCCCTTCGATCCTCTCCAGGACCTTCAGGGAGCCGTCGCATTCGACAGTCAGCTCGTCCACGGCAAGAAACTGCTCCGTGATCCCCAGGCGTTCGCCGACCATCTGCATGGTCGCGCCCGCATCACGGGACGCCGAGGCACAGCCGCCGAACAGCAGCAGCCGGTCGCGCTCCAGCCCGGCAATCCCCTGGACGGCATTCGCGAGGACCGCCGCAACCTCGGTCGGGTCGGTAAACCCGCCCGCGGACCCATCCAGCGCCACCAGCTCGAAGGGCACCTTCTGGGCGATGCTCATCATCAGCTGCTGAAGTCGCGCCTTGGGCCCCAGGCTGACCAACCAGACCTTGCTGTCCGGCGCGGATTCTGCCAGGTGCGCTGCCTCGTACAGGGCATGGCCCGCCCACGGATCGAGCACCGACGGCAGCATCATCTCGTTCTTCAGCGCCGGACCCGCCGGTCCGGTAACCGGCTCCAGCGTCTGCAGGGGATCCGGCACCAGACTGCCGCAAACCACCAGGTGAAATCCCGAACTCATATCGACTCCTGTCAGCTTGACAATCTCAGTTCTCCGCGGAGTGCAGTCCCCCCGCCCCCGCGCGGAACTCGATGTTGGCATGTTCCGGATCGTCCAGTCGAGCCTGGGTGCAATTCCATACGCAGGCACCGCAATGGATGCACTTTTCCCGGTCGAACTGCGGCACGCCACCATCCCCGCCAGGTGTTATGGCCTGCCCCGAGCAGATCTCGATGCAGAGCTTCTCCTGGCAGCGTTGACACAGGTCGGAGGAGAGAAACACCACATGGTCCGCGTAGCCCGGCGGCGCCTGCACCTTGCCGCCCATCAGGAGGGCGTCCTGGTGCGACACCAGCAGCTGGCCATCGTACGGGATCTCCGGCCACCCGCTGCGTTCCATCAACTGCTCGTGCAGTCCGGTGCCTGCGGACGTGCACTCGCGCCGGACCTCTTCGATAGTTTCCGGCGAGAGCTGACCCCGGTAGTAATCGACCAGCGAGGGCACCCGTTCATGAGGCGGCCGGGAGCTCCCCGAGAGGTTGAGTCGCCCCCCGCTCAACCCGGTGAGGCCCATGCCCATGAAACCGGTCAGGATGCCCCGCTGAAAACCGTCACGCGCATGCTCCGCTGCCCGCCCCTCCTTTTCCACCCAGCTTCCCCGGCGGCGCGCCACATAGGCCTTCTCCAGGTTTTCCCGAGTGAACGGCTGGCCTGCACGCAGCAGCTCAATCACGCCTTCCGCAAGCTGTGTCCCGGTGGTCCAGGCCTCGTCCACACCGGAGCCGGTCAACACGTTGGTGCTGCCCGAGCCTTCGCCGATACGCGCATAACCGTCGCCCGCCAGGTAGGGCTCTCCCTGAAGTCCGGACTCCTGCAGGCTCTTTGCGCCCCATGAGCGCATCCGCCCGCCCCGCAGATAGCGCCACAGGGCCGGGTGCATCATCCAGTGCTGCAGGTAGCGGTAGCTGTTGCGTACCGGGCTGTCCAGCCAGGAGGGGACGAAGATGCCCAGGGACGCCGTGCCGCCAGGGTATACATACAGGTAGCCGAAGATCTCCGGCTCGGGGTAGCCAATGGTGTGCAGCACGGTGCCCGGCTCGAGAGGACACCCTTGCGGAAGCTCGACGAGCATCTTCATGCCCACGGCCCAATCCCGCTGGTGGTGACCCGGCGGCAGTCCAAAGTGCTCGTCCAGCTTTCGCCCCACCGGTCCGATGGGACCATCGCCGACGACCGTCAGGGCGGCCCGGACGTCCATGCCGGGCAGATAGCCGGCGTCGGGATTGCCCAAACGATCCGTGCCCTGATCCACAAGCCGGACCCCGATGACCGCGTTATTCTCGATAAGCGGCTCGGCCACCGGCATGCCGGGCCACAGCTGCACCAGACCCGAGCCCATCAGCTGGGCGGCTACCCACTGGTTGAACTGTCCTATGGAGAGCAGCAGACCCCCGTCCTTGCGGAGAAACCCCGGCGTGTACGGAAGCTCGGCGGCATGGTCCTCGTAGCGCAGCAGCCACCGGCCGCCGCTGACGAGCTTGTCGAGAAGGTTGACACCCGTCGACCGCCGGCTGGCGCCGATGGGATCCTGCAGGTACAGCACCTTCTCATGAGCAACGGGATGCGCCATGGGGATCTCGGCGGGGTCGAGCTCCGGGAAGCTCGCCCGGATCCCCCGCGCCCGGGTGACCACGCCCGAGACACCGAAGCCGAGATCGTCGGCGCGCTCATAGCAGAGCACCTGCGGGGGCATTCCGGGCATCACCCGGCTCTCCACCACAGGTTGGCCTGCTTCGTCCACCAGCGCCCGCGCCAGCGTGGTCAGAAAACCGCCCGTCGCCGGGCCGAAGCCGACGCAGACGATGTCCACGTCCATGCTCTGCCGGGTCACTTCCACCGCTTGCTCCCGAGGTCCGCCCTACACCGGGTAGTCCAGTGCCTCTGGAATCATGACATTGGTGAGGGCCTGGGCCGCCCTGTCCTTGGCCAGGCGCCCACCCGTCAAACAGCCATCGAGGCGACCGCGCAAACGTTTGAAGGTCCCCATGCCCTCGAAGCGCACGCAGGGCCCCGCCTTGTTCGGGTGGGACCCATCCCGCTCGATCACGTCGCT
>JASJBY010000304.1 GCA_030066245.1 Gammaproteobacteria bacterium | reverse complement strand
ATCCGGGGCGTTCTCCCGCTGCCCGTCTGGGAGTATGCTGATCTATGAGAAGCGATTGCTGGGGCAAGGGAGGTTGTTCCAGGTGTCAAGTAAGAGTCCGACCAAGCGGACGTAGAAGTGGGAGGGAGAACCCTATGAAGCGGCCATTGGAGATTATCTTCCGCAATATGCAGCCTTCAGCGGCCGTTGAAACGGCGTTTCGCGATAGAGCGACGAAACTGGACCGGTTCTATCAGCAGCTGATGGCGTGTCGCGTGACCATCAATGCACCCCACAAGCACCATCACAAGGGGAATCTCTACCACGTAAAAGTGGACCTGACCGTGCCCAATGGTGAGCTGGTGGCTAGCCGGAGCGCTGAAGACAACCACGCCCACGAGGACGTTTACGTGGCCATTCGCGATGCTTTCGAAGCCATACGGCGCCGGGTGGAGGAACACGCACGGCGGCGCAGGGGGCACGTCAAGGCCCACGACACGCCTGCGTACGGACGGGTGTCGCGATTGTATCCAGAGAAGGACTACGGGATGATCCAGACCGACGACCGGCGGGAGCTCTATTCCCACAGGAATAGCGTCCTGAATGCGTCGTTTGACAAGCTGGAGCTCCGCACGGAGGTACGGTTCGCCGAGGTGGCTGGCGACCTCGGGCCCAAGGCCAGCACCGTTACCGTCGTGGGCAAGCATCACGTCGTCGGCTGACCGAATGCGCCCACCGAACGCCGCGCATCACGGGGAAGCCCGGTAAAGGGGGGGTAACCACGTTCTCTGAGACCAAGAGGCGCGTCTCAGGTCTGGATACCTCGGTCATCCGGATGGCTGAGTGAGTGAGTACCTACTCTGCGCGCAATGATGGAATACTCTAGGAGGCGCCAGAAAAAGTCTCATCAACGTGAGTGTCCGTACCGAAGGTGGGCGTCCGGAAATGAGTGTACTGTCTCCAGTTCGCCTATACCGCGTCGACTTGGAGCGTGGTGTGTTGCGCCAGAGTGTCAATGAATCACGAGTTTCGATAGGTGCGCATGTCGTCAAGATCGCCAATCCTGAAGGCGCTTGGTAGCTTTTGAGCCTCATCGAGTCCGAAGCGCTCGTTCGCCAGCGTTTGCAAGGCAGAGTGAACTGCGCCGCCTTCGATGGCCAAGTGGTACCGGCGCAGAACAATTGCACGGCTTCGTCGCCGACATCGACGTTTGTGCGTGTCATACAACACCAAAACCATATCGCTTCCGGCCGGCAAGATCGGCCCGTGCCGCATCAAGGCCCTGGCCGGACCACGCGGTTGCTGCAGAGGTGAAGTCTGGGTCGCCCCGAAGGCTGGGACTATGGGCGGTCGCCGCTCGCGAGGCGAAATAAACGAACCCAAGTCAATCAGAGTGATGACGGAATCCATGAGCGGGAAGAACTCCAGCGGTTGGCTGGGCAGGGATCTTAAGCCGAATGGCTCATCGAACTCGGCTACCCGTTCATTCAGGGCATCTACCACCACGGCGTAGACCGCCATTACCTGCCTGGCCTGAGCCATGCGCTTTAGCGCATCGGCGAGCGGGATGGAGCCGAGCCCTTCGCCTTGGCGGGGTCTGGCAACAGCCGGCCGCCCTCGCAAGACCGCTGGAACCGGAAACTTGGGCAATCGGCGTCGGAATTCGTCTGCCAGGTCAGTGGCATCGCGGCTGCCGGCGCTCAGGCTGTAGTAGCCGATTACCTGCTCAGGTTTGTTGGGAGGCGAGGCGACGAGTACCCGGCTAAACCGCCATCTCATATCCTAGCTGGCCTATCGTCCCAGGTATTGTTTGAGGGAGGGCCCCTGTCGACTGATCTTCGGTCGTGCTGTTTGCTGAGGGGGGCCATGATGGGTTCCAAACGGTGGATTCTCTATCGCCGGTCGGGTTTCTCGTTCTCGGCGTAGGCCCGCTTGAGTTTGGCGTTCGGCTCGAGGGGGATTTCCCAGGGCGTCCAAAAACACCTGCCAATCGGCGTCTTTGGGCGCCAGGGTCTCGTGCTAATGGATGACCTCTTCGGCAGCATGCAGAGCTTGGCCGAGCACGAATTCCGACAGGCTCTTATGTGCATAGGCGACCGCACGCTCCAGCATCTGCTTGGGTCGTGCATCCAAGCGGATGTGTATTCATTCTTGTTTGACAGTTTCTGCGTTGGCCCCAGAAATGTCTCCGTTCGAGGCTCGGAGCGTACGCCAAGCGTGCGTAAGACACCATTCTAGTAGAGCGTGGGACGACCGCAGCCGTGGTCATTGTTTAAAAGTAGTAGACACGTTCTGGTTGAATACCGCTTTCCTCTTCGTAATAGTCAGCGGCGTTTCTCGTTCTGTGAACTCGGTCTCAGTACTCAGCCTTGGCATGGCCTTATACTACTCGCAAAAAGGCGTGGCAGTCGTCTCTTTCACCTCCAATGAGCACGTCGGTTTTGTCACTACGGGATATCTGGCCGCTCCTGCAGGCGGATAACTCGATTCTTCATGACTTGGAAATAGAACTATCTCTCTACAGCTCAAGGCCTGGGGACGTTGCAAGGAGAGGCTTTACTGCCCGACACTGCAGGGCGGAAAAGAACGATGTCATCGCTTATCCCCGACGTTCCTCCGTCTGCGGAAGCAGGGGGATACGGCTTTTCCAATGGCCTGAGCTTGCTGGAAATCACGGAAGGATATATGACGGCCTTCAAGAGAAAGGAGTGTCGATTCCGTATAGCCGGGACCCGCCATTGGACCCCGCGCCTTACGTTGCAACATCCGAGACAGGGAAAACCCGAATGTGCGGGCTGCGCGGTTGGCAATAAAAAGAAGACGAATCTGAGGAAAGCTCCATGTCCCCGTTCATGTTCAAGGTTGGCACTCGAGAAAAGCTCATCTCGTCCCGCGCGGCCGCTCGCTTGGCTGCGGAGATCTCTGGGGAATTCGGTACGGTAAGCGGTCTGATCCTACAGCTCTCGCGAGACGGTCTGGCCTTCGCAATAAACCAAGAGGCGGCATACGGTCTGTTCTCTGCCCAAGAAATGCCCGGTGAACTCGTCACGGTGCGCTATACCACGACGGACCGGTACTCCCGCCGACGCCAAATGGAGGCGACAGGGGTCGTCGTTTGGTCTGAAGTCGTTGGAGCCGACGTGCAGGCGAGCATACGCTGGGGCTGAAACTGTTTGACTCTTTCTATCGTCCCCGCGTGACAGAGTATGCAGGGTCAACGCATCCCATGCTCCACAAACCGCGAACCGTAACCCGTAAACGGCGAATGAACTCAAGCGCGGCCTGTGAGGTGGAACGACAATACAAACGCTTCCGCTTCACAAAGGGTAAGGCCGGCTGACAGACGCCGGCCCGCTAAAAGTTGGAAGTGATGATCAGTCCTTCCAGGCCGGAACGGGGCCCGGGTCCGCAGATGGTGTGTTACTACCTACGTCACAGCCCCTCACAAAGGCCATCGCTCGCACGTTCCACTGACACAGTCTGTGTTCCCAGAGTAATCACCACACCCTTGTTGAACAGGGTGTCCGGCGTCAGCGTGAACTTCGCCAGGTTCTGCAGTGAATCGGACCAGTTCTTGACGACTTGACCTATGCCGCCCGCATTGTAGGCGTAAACGAAGGCGCCCCGCTGCCCAGCGAAGTCCTTTAGTTCCTGCGTGTCGGCGAGCAGCGAACCCAGCATGACAGGGACGGTTCTACTGCTTTCGAGCAAAGCGAGCAGCTGAGCCTTGCTGTAGGTCACGGACGCGTTCTCCTTGCCATCGGTGTGCACCACCAGCAGGTGGATCGCCCGGCAGCGCTCGATGAGCCCGTCTCCCTCCGTAAAAGGACCGCCCAGCACGGAAACGTCGCGTTCCAGAGCTCTACCAATGGCGTCATAGAGCGCCGTACTTGTTCGGTTTATGCTGTCATCGCGCTGCACTGCGGCCAGCAGCGCGGAAAGGTCCGTGTACCCCTCCGTCCAGTCCCGGCGAAGCTTGACGTTGCGCGAGAAGTTGACGACTTCTGCCTCGTACACCTCAGGTAGGTCATTGAGAATCGAGGCATAGACCTCACCAATCTTGTCCAGATCAGCATCCGACATGCTGCTGGAGTAGTCTGTCACGAACGCCAAAGACATGAGTTTATCGCCGGACGATACTTGTTCGAGTGTAACCTCCGGGTCATTGACGGTGTAGTTGTTGCTGCCGCCTACCGTGAGTATCGCCTGCCGGAGATCCGCCAGTACAAGCGGGCTTCCATCGCTTTTGGTACCGTGGACGTAGATCTGCAGGTTTCCCGTGGCGGGCTCGACCGCCGTGCCCAGGACGAACAGTCGTCCAGTACTTCCAGAAGGCCCAGAAGGCCCAGAAGACCCAGTAGAGTCAGGAGCCTCAGGAGCCTCAGGAGCCTCAGGAGCCTCGTAAAACGTGTCTTCCCTTGGAGGCAGCAACGCGACACACTCGGACGGGATCGCACCTGTCGCCGCCAAAGTTAAGACCACTTCGTCCGAAGTCATCCCGCAGGCGGGCGCTGGAACCGAGCCGCTATCGTCTCCGCCACCACCTCCGCCCCCACCAGGTAAACAGCCGATCAGTGCGGCAACGACAATGATTGCCCAAAACCCTATCTTGCCGATCTGAGCTCTACCGGAAAGGCGTAAGTTTTCCATGCTTGACAGCCTCGTATAGTGTTGTTGCATGAACTGAGGCGTCGATCGCCAAATCGTATCTTTGTGGTTCCTGCTGGCGAAGTGGGGGAATATTCAAATAAAAAGAAGAGGATTTCCGTTTTTACCAGGATCGATAGACAGGACCGGACGACCGTGCTTCCGCTCATTTGATGTGAAAAGAAGGTGCGTGTAGGCCTACGATCGAGTGTACTGATTTGCGTTTCCTGGATTTGCGGACTGGGTCACACTTTCCGTTTAAGTATCTCAAGTCGCAGGTGCCGAGAGGATGGACGCGGCAACAGACTGCTGCTATGGTGAGCACGATCAAGCTATTTGATGGAAACATGCTCGGTTCGGGTCAAGTTTGTCGATGGTAACCTGTTGGGGCCATCGCAGAGGTTGCTCAGGAGGGGGCATCCGGGGATTGCTGTAGACGTGCAATCGCCGTGCGCACTAGTTCGCGGCTCAGTTCCTCGAAGTCCTCGGGGTGCGCGTCCATGTATTGCAGTGTGCGCTCGTGGTAATCGATTGCCTTCTGTGTCTCACCTCGGGCTTCGTGCAACATCGCGGTGCGTTGGATCCAGTCGATTACCTCGGGGTATTGCTCCTTGAGCTCTTGACAGACCCTCTCGGCTTCCTCCAGACGCCCCTCGTCAATCAGGTCGACGACGCGGTTGGAAAGCTTGTCTAGATCGTCTTCACCAAGGAAGAAGCCGGTCTCGGATGGTGCGGCGCGCGGGAGGTGCTGCTTGGTGTGTCTGGCCGCCGCGGCCCGGGCGGCTTGGTCCTTGCTGAGACAACAGTGCTTGTACTTCTTGCCACTCCCACAGGGGCAGGGCTGATTTCTGCCGATCTTCGCCATCAGTGCCTCGTCAACGACAATGAGGTCGCTTCATTCATGGGGGGACTCGTTGTGTGCGATGAGCTTTTTGCGGACGCTCGATTGTACGACTATCTGCTGGCGATCGACCGCGACCTGGCAAGGTGTGCTCGCCGAGCAGGCTGTCCACGATGTGGGGGGCGACTCGATAGTGCGACCTACCCCCGCAAGCCGCGCGGTGGGCCGGCTCGCGCGCTCAAGGCGCAACAGCCCCGGCGCCTGAGCTTCTGCTGCGCGCGGTGCCACAAGCGGATGACACCGCCCTCGGTGCGATTCCTCGGGCGGCGCGTCTACTACGGCGCCGTCCTCGTGCTGGCCTGCCTGAAGGCGCTGACGGGCGAACGCGTCATCGAGCTCAAAGCGCTGCTCGGCGTTGACCGGCGTACGCTGCGCCGCTGGCGTCAGTGGTGGCGCGAGGAGTTTGTGCACTCGGCTTGGTGGCGCGTCGAGAAGGCGCGATTCTCGCCCGCGCTCGATCATGATCGGCTCCCAGGCTCTCTGCTCGAGCGCTTCACCGGCGCGCTCGAGCCGCCGCTCGTCGCGTTACTGAAGTTTCTTTCTCCGCGCTCGACGCGCTCAGCGTGATGGTCATCGAGGACCCGCAGAAGATGCACATGGTAGCTCTCGCCATGACTTCCTAGAGTTACCCCCACGTCGCGAGGATCGGCCTCGCCGAGGGGGGTGGCATTAATGACAACGACCAAGGTACGCCGGCCCAACGTTGGGCCCGATTTCGCTTCGCGGTCGTCGGACCGTTGCTGGCATCTCCGCCCAAGCGCGGCGCGCTGCACCCCGCACTCGAGGCGCTCGCCAGGCGCACCTGGACACATCCGACGAGCGGCTCGCCGGTCACCTTCGGTGTCTCTACCATCGAGCGCTGGTACTACCGAGCGAAGAACGAAGCACGCGACCCCGTGGCCGCGCTGAGAAGGGCGCATCGCAAGGACGCCGGCACACACGGCCTCGGCGAGCGGCTGCGCCAAGCCCTGCACACTCAACATAAGGCGCATCCCGGGTGGAGCTATCGGCTTCACTACGACAACCTCCTCGCCTTGGC
>JASJBY010000303.1 GCA_030066245.1 Gammaproteobacteria bacterium | reverse complement strand
TTGCACGACGGACGGTGCGTCGGTGAGCCCATAAAGGGTGGGGTAGGCCATGAACAGGAATATGAGCAGGCTGGCCGCCCGCAACTGCGGCGCGTAAACGTGCTGCCATAGCCAGTGACCCGCGTCGCTCTCTAGGGAAGCATGCAGGCGGGCACCGGCCAACGCGCCGAGTACGGACAGAACGGCATAGCCGAGGAAAGCGCCTGCGAGTTGCGGGCTGACAAGGACTTCCGCGATGGACACGTAGCTCCCCGTAGCGGTTGACGGCTCAAATGTGGGCTCGGTTTGTGCAGGGCGGCCGCCTTGGAAGCCGAAGCGGGCCTGGTGTAGATAGCGGCCAACCGGCCGGACAGGTTGACCTTTTGAACGCAACCCCTTACTCCGCGAGCCCGGCTCCAGCAGAAAATACCGCCGGGGCGGGCACCCGGGAACGGTCCTGCATCAGTCACTCATCGGACTATGGTGCTGAAGCGGGGACGCGGACCGAGTCGGTGCGGGTGCGCCCTGGCCACACTCCTGTTGATCGGCCATTGAACCGTCCCCGCCTGAAATGGCAAACTCCCGCGCCAGATCTCAACCAACCGGGGGGACGGCATGTCGGCGCTGATCTGCGGCTCTTTCGCCTACGACAACATCATGGTCTTCCACGACCAGTTCAAAAACCACATCCTGCCCGACAAGGTGCACATCCTTAACGTCTCTTTCCTGGTGCCCGATATGCGCCGCGAGTTCGGCGGCTGCGCCGGCAATATCGCCTACACGTTGAAATTGCTCGGCGGTGAACCCTTGCCCATGGGGACCGTGGGCACTGATTTCGGCCCCTACGCGGCGTGGATGGACACCCAGGGCATAACCCGGGAACACGTCAAGACGGTCGATGGCACCTTTACCGCGCAGGCCTTCATCACCACCGACATGGACGACAATCAGATCACCGCATTCCACCCCGGAGCCATGAACCATGCTCACCGCAACAGTGTGACGCAGGCACAGGGTGCCAGCATCGGCATGGTGTCTCCGGACGGGCGGGAGGGCATGCTCCAGCATGCAGCGCAGTTCGAAGAGGCCGGCATTCCCTTCATCTTCGATCCCGGTCAGGGCATGCCCATGTTCAACGGGGCGGAGTTGAGGCGCTTCATCGCACAGGCGTCATGGCTCACGTTGAACGACTACGAGTGGCAGATGATGCGCAAAGCGACCGGTTATTCGGAGGAGGACGTGGCCGCACGTGTCGATGCCCTGATTGTCACCCGGGGCGCAGAAGGCTCGGTCATCTATCGCGACGGCGAGGTGCTGCAGATCCCTGTTGCCCAGGCCGCTGAGCTGAACGATCCCACCGGCTGTGGGGATGCGTACCGGGCGGGCCTTCTGTTCGGGCTGGCGAGTGACATGGACTGGCCAACCATCGGCCGGGTGGCGGCCGTCGCCGGCGCTATCAAGATGGAACACCATGGCACGCAGAACCACCGCTTTGACAGAGCCGAGTTCCAGTCGCGTTTCAAGGAAAGCTTTGGCTACGACCTGACGCTTTAGCCTGGGGGTATGCGGAGGCATGTTGGGTGGTGAATCGTGACTCGTGACTCGTGAGGCGGGGAGCGTTGCGGGGAGGTATGCGCGTGGATGGTGACTCCGGGCCGGGGCGGGCCGCGGATGTGAACGGAGGAGGCCGGCGGTTGCCGCCGGCGTGGCAGCGGAAACCGCCGCTCGGCGGGCGTGGGCGATGCGGCCCATCTTAAGGGCGGAGTCGCTCTGCCTCTGGCTGTGCGTGATGGCCCTGTTGTGGGGCTGCGCGGGTTCGTCGGGAATAACGGAGTACGAGGGCGTGGTTCGGGGCACGGTCAACTACCTGCGCTCTGCCCGTTTGCCGGAGGGTGCGGATCTGGTCGTTCAGCTGCGAGAGTTGGCGGGGCCTGGTGAGCCGCCGCGGCTCATTGCTGAGCAGATCATCGAGTCGCCCGGTCGAGTCCCCGTGTCCTTCGAGCTCCGCTATGACAGGCGGAAAATAGACTCGACTCGGCGCTACCTGCTGGCCGCGCTGGTTCTCCGCGATGAGCGGACCCTGCTCATGAGCGGCAGCGCCTACCCCGTGCTGACAGGCCGCTACCCGGATCCGGTGAAGGTCCTGCTGCAGCCTTCCCGGTGAGCAGCATCTTTACGGTGAGCCGCCCGGCCCCCCCGGATTTGCAAGCTCCGCTGCCAGCGTCCGAAGCTCGGTGATCGGCCGCCCACACTGAAAGCCCTCGCACACGTACGCGACGATGTCTTGCGCTGGCCGGCACTCGCCGAGCACGCCTGGAAGATCCTCAGCGGCCGCCGGGATGGCCAAAGTCAGCCGTCGGGGCGCATAGTCGCCGGTGCAGCGCGTATGCCACTCCGCCAGGACCGCTGGCTGCCCGCGCAGGACGATTGTCTGGGGTGGGAAGAGGTGCTCCTCCAAGGCGAGCAGCAGAGCGTTGTGAGCCGAGGGCAGGCGCTCGATGGCTGGCCAGGCGACTTTCAGGGTGCGTTCCGCTGCTTCTAGGTACCGGCTTTCCCCCAGCAAGTGCCCGAGGCGCCCCAGGGCGTGGGCGGCAACCCCGTTGCCTGCAGGCACGGCTTCGTCTGCGAGGGGCTTGGGGCGGTGTATGAGCCGCTCGTGGTCTCGCGCGGTGAAGTAGAAGCCGCCATTCTCCGGATCCTCGAAGCGGTCGAGCAGCACATCCGCCAGATTTATGGCCAAGCGAAGGTCTTCCTGTCGCCAACGTGCCTGAATCAGGGCCAGGATGCCGTCGAGGAGAAAGGCATAGTCGTCCAGGTAGGCGGCCAGATGGGCCCTACCATCCTTGCAGGTCGCGAGCAGGCGTCCGTTCTTCCATAGGGCCGACTGGACAAAGTCCAGCGCGCGGCTTGCCGAGTCCAGCCATGCAGGTTGTTTGAACACCCGACCCGCAGTCGCCATGCCCTTGATCATCAGGCCGTTCCAGGCGGTTAGTATTTTCTCGTCCCTACCGGGACGGACCCGCCGCTCGCGATCGTTTAACAGCTTTCCCAGGCTCGAGGCGATGAGTTCTCCGACGCGCTCATGAGTAAGTTCCAGGTCCGTGGCCAGTGATGCTGCGTCTGCGACGACGTGCAGGTGCCATTTTCCTTCGAAGTTCGGCTCCCGTTCCATGCCGTAGCGCCGGCTAAACACGGCGTACTCGTCTTCGCTCAACACCGCCTTGACCTGCTCGCGGCTCCAGACGTAGAACTTGCCTTCCTGCCCCTCTGAATCGGCGTCGAGAGTGGAGTAGTAGCCACCTTCCGGGGCCTGCATTTCCCGCATCGCCCATGCGGCGGTCTCGGCCGCAACCCGTTTGAACAGGGCCTCGCCCGTCAACTGCCAGGCCTCGGAGTAAAGAGGCAGCAGCTGGCCGTTGTCGTAGAGCATCTTCTCGAAGTGGGGGATCATCCATTGCTCGTCCACGGAATACCGACAGAAGCCGCCGCCGAGTTGGTCGTACAGTCCCCCGAGGGCCATCTTCCGGAGCGTGAAGGTCGCCATATCCAGGGCCGCCTGGTCGGGTTCTCCGCTCGGAGCTTTGGCGCTGTAATGGCGCAGGAGGCGCTCCATGCTGGTGGGGTGGGGAAACTTGGGTGCTTGCCCGAAGCCCCCGTGGCTGTGGTCGAAGCCCTGTTGGAGCTGCTGGCGTGCAAGTTCCAGGGGCATCGGGCTCATGACGACTCTCTGGTTCGACCCGGAGTCGTCCAACTCTGCGAGGGCACGGTTCAGGGATGCGTTCTGCTGGCGAATATCGTCCTGGTGCTCCCGGTGATAAGCTGCCACGCGCGGAAGCAGGTCCCGGAAACCGGGAAGTCCAAAGCGCGGGGCCTTCGGGAAATACGTACCCCCGAAGAATGGCGTCTGATCGTCGGGCGTCAGGAACATGGTCAGGGGCCATCCCCCCGGCCGCTCGACGAGCAGTTGGTGGGCGAGTTGGTAGATCTTGTCCAAATCCGGTCGCTCTTCCCGGTCGACCTTGACGTTGATGAAATGCTCATTCATCAGCCGCGCCGTATCCTCGTCTTCGAAGGACTCGTGGGCCATCACATGGCACCAGTGGCACGCGGAGTACCCAATGGAGAGCAGAATTGGCTTGTCTTGGGTGCGGGCCGCCTCCAGCGCCTCGGTGCACCAGGGCTGCCAGTGCACGGGGTTATGGGCGTGCTGCAGCAGATAAGGGCTGGTTTCACCCGCGAGGGCGTTACTGATCTGGAAGGGGGACATGGTCCGGCTCCCTATACCTGACGAAACTCGTCAAGTATAAGTCAGTCGCCGGTGGCTGTCTGCTGACTCCGTGGCAGGTGGGAGTAGACGTTGGCTTGGTCGCGACCGTTCTCTTTCGAGTAGTACAGGGCTTCGTCTGCCTGTTTTAGCAGATCCTCCAGGACTTGCGCGCTGCGACTGCGCTCATGGGCATCGGCTTCGGCGATACCGATGCTCACCGTGATGCGGAAGGTCTGTGCGTCGGTCTTCCATTCGAGCTTGTTGACGTGCTCACGTATGCGCGCGGCCACCGTCATCGCGCCTTCCAACGGCGTCATGGGCAGCGCCAGGACGAATTCCTCGCCGCCATAGCGAGCCAGCAGATCGCCCCCTCGAAGTCGTTGCTGCAGGGCCTTGGCGAGACCCACCAGGGTCATATCGCCCGCTGCGTGGCCATAGGTATCGTTGATTTTCTTGAAGAAGTCGATGTCCAGCAGCATTACGCAGTATGGCTGCTGATGGCGTATGCAGTTGGACAATGCCGCCTCCGCCTGGCTGTAGAAAAACCGACGGTTGTGCAGCCTCGTCAGCTCATCGGTGACCGAGAGCTCCTCGAACTGGCGCTTGAGTCGCTCGGCTTCGGCCAACGCGTTGCCCAGCTGGCGGGTACGCTGCTCTACCATCTCTTCCAGGTGGCGCATGGTACGGCTGTTGGCCAGCATGTGCCCCAAAATATTGCAGAACACCACCAGCACGTAGCGATGCCAGTCCTGGAAGAAATCGGGCTCGTCATGGGACAGGGTGATGACCCCCAGAACCTCGTCGCCGTTCATCATGGGCGCACACATGAGTGAGCCCCGCATCTCGACAGCGCCGTCCCCGACAGGCGGGAGGCGCGGGTCGTTGCTGCAGTCCATGCAGTTCTGCAGCTCTTTGGTCTTGGCGGCGAGTCCTATCAGGCCCTCGCCGAGGCGGGCGGCATCAGGCAGAGACGTGGTGCCAGAGACTTCATCGCGCTCCCGTTCCTGGAAGGAGGTCAGGTAGTTTTTACCGGCAACACAGACGAGGGTGTCGCCCTTCAGGAGGAACGCCGAGCAGCGTTCCAGGTTCTGGTGCTGAACCAGCACTTTCAAGGCGCTGTCCAGCAGGGAGACCTCGTCCTGATGGTGTACGTCCAGGGATGTGAGCGCACGAACCGTAGACAGGGAATCCAGCAGCTTGATGAAGCGCTCGCGCAAGTCATTGGCGACGATGGCAAAAGGCGCGGCCGCGTCCATGGCTTAGGCGGCCTCCGCGAACAGCTTCGCCATCTCGGTCATCTCTCCGCGCTGATGCTCGCAGGCGTCCCAAGCCCGCTCTAAGCGACTCTCGGGTATGCCCAGCGTATCCGCCGAGTCAATCTCCAGCAGCATTTCTTCGTCAAAGGCCTGCTGGCGTTGCACCATGCGGGCACACATGCCGACCAGCAGGCAAATCGGCCAGGCTTCGCCGCGATAGTCCGGCTCGTGGTGGTGGGACATGACCGCGATGACCTCCTGCGGCAGGTGCCAGCGTTGGGCCAGCCAGGTACCGGTCTCATGGTGGTCTACGCCCAGCACTTCCCGTTCCACGACCAGCAGGCTGCCGGGTTGCGCGCGGTCAACCGACGCATAGGTTTTCGCCATTTCGGCCGGGTACAGGTGAGTCAAGACGAGCAGGCCGAGGTTGTGCAGCAGGCCGCCCAGATACGCGATGTGGAGATCGGGTGGGGCCGTCTCGCCGTCGGCTCGTGCGGACACCGCTCCCGCCAGTCGTTGGGCCAGCTCGGCCGTGAGCATGGCACCTCCCCAATAGCCCTGAATGTCGAACTCCCTGCACTTGTCTACCTTGAAGCCGCCGCTGATGGCGACGCTTATGGCAAGGCTCTTCACCATGTTGAGGCCGAGCACCTTGAGGATGGCCTCTTTTACGGAGTAGATGGGCTGCGGGCTGCCGAAGTAGGCCGAACCGGCAAGACCGATGATTCTTGCCGAGAGGCCGGGGTCCATTTCGATGGTACGGGCAACCTCATCGAGTTCCACGTTGTCGTTGGTGAGGAGCACCAGCAGTTTCTGCGCCACCGCCGGAATGGGGGGCAAATCGGTCAGGCTGCGCACGCGGGTGCGGATTTCGCTGACGTGATCGGTGACTTGCATTTTGCGAGAGCTCGTTCTGTGTGTTGTCGGTGTCCGGACTTCGGAACGCGGACCGGGGCCGATTTACCGGGTCCGCGACGCGTCGCAGTGTCTAGGGCTTTATCGTCCCGCGCCCGGATTGGTTTAGTGGCACGGAGTTTTTGCTGTACCATGCGCACGCTGATTGCCGCCG
>JASJBY010000302.1 GCA_030066245.1 Gammaproteobacteria bacterium | reverse complement strand
CACTGCAGAATTCTCTCCCGCCACAACGCCTCCGGCGTGCCGGCACGGACTTGCTTAACCTCGATCTGTGGACGCATCGTGTATTCCCCTGCAACCGAACACGATGCCTGAACATGCACCAGCGCCACGCTGGATTGAAGGTGGGTTCGCCAGCCCCTTACGCTGTGGGTGACTCGGTCATGAAGCAGTGGCTAAACAGTGATGAACACATACCGTTGTCCCATGGAAACGTAACTCGCCGACAAGGGTGCGGCACGAAGCCGTGCGAAGGCGGACCGGCCGGCCCTAGCCTGACTTCCGCAACTCAGCCCCAAAACCGATGTAAGTTATTGAATTCCGGTGGTCGGAATCCAAAAGTCTCCACTACAAGACGGGAGTTCGGCAATCAGGCAGATACGGCCTCGGAGTAGATTCTTGGTGGCGGTTGTTCGGGAAGGTCCAGCTTCAGTTGTGACAACAGAATCTGTTGCTCTTTGTTTGGGTGCGTATACCGCGGCAACACCAGATGACGCCCATCGGTCGTGGGTAGATGGACGTCGACCATTTGCATGGCAGAGAATTTCTCCAGCACTGCCCTGGGGGTAAGACCTGGCGCCAGTGAACGGAGTCGCTGCTTGAGGGTTACTTGCAGACAATAGGCAACGAAAGCCACGAAAATATGCGCTTCGATTCGTGAATCCTTTTGGTGATAAATAGGTCGGATAGCTAAGTCGCTCTTGAGCTCTTTGAAGGCTTGTTCAATTTCTGTCAGCTGAATGTAATGTTGCCAGAGCAGTGCAGGATCTTCCGCGGTGAGATTGGAACGCAGAAGATAACGCCCTTCGCGTCGACGTGCGATGCGCAGTTTGTTCTTGCGCAAAGAGAAGGTGAAGGTCTGCGGGGTGACGTCCTGGTCTTTCTCAGGTAGTTGAATGTCGACCAGATAATAGGCGCGTCCAGCTTCTTTCTTGGCGGCACCCAGCTTGATCAGCAGCGCGTCTCGGCTGAGTTTTTGTTGCTGAAGTTCCTGCAGACGTTTCCAGAGTCGCTTCAGCCGCCGGCGACGCATGGACCGTTCTTTATCAACCCGGCCCGCGCTTTTGGCCAGGACATAAACCTCGCCGTCCTTCTCCAGCAACTTGACTTGCACGGCGTCGTGAACCGTCTCCCAGGGACGTTCGACAAAGGCTTTCTCCAGCTTGCTTAATCGTCCTTTCGGCGTACCCACCAGATAATGGATTGGTTGTTCAGCTTCGCGCATCTCCTCGAGGACCGCCTCGGTCGGAATGCCTCGGTCCATCACCCAGGTACGTTGGACTCTCCCATACTGCTCCTCGATTCTCTTCAGGAAATCGCCCAGAGTGGTTTTGTCACTGGTATTACCCGGCATGACTTCGTAGGCCAAAGGAAACCCCTGCGGCGTCACAATCAACGCAATAACCACTTGAACACAGTCCGGCCGCTTGTCACGGCTGTAACCGAATTCTCGCTTGCCTGACGGCGGGGGTTCGCACTCGAAATAGGTGCTGGTCAGATCGTACAACAGCACATCAAAGTGCACATCGAATAGTGACTGCCAACGTTGCCTGAGGTAAGAAAACAGCCCCCGTTTGTGCGCCAGCAATTTGTCCAGACAGCGGTATAGCTTGTCGCTTTGCACCAATCCGAAATCCTCACCCAATAAATCCGCCATGGCGCTTTGCTCATACCAATGCCGATGCAGGCGCCATTCACTGCCGGGGTCGATCAGGCGATAGCAGACAAGCGTCTTGAAAACATTCAACCAACGCGTCCCTTGACGACTCGGACGCAGCCTGTTTGACCAGTATTCATCAAGTGACAATTGCTCCCAGAGATGGCAGGCCAGCCAACAGGCACCCCATTGGCGCGGATGGTGCAGCTGCAGTTCATTCAGTCGGATCTGGACCACATCACAGTCCAGTGCCGGTGCCTGTCGATCCGCCGGAAAGATCGCCATCTGCGTGGGCTGTTCCTGTCCCTCCTCGAAGACCTTGATTGTGCGACACCAGGCCGCTCGCTGGCTGTCATTGACCTCCCCCAAATACAGAACCTGTCTCTGCACGACACGGCCATCTTGGGTACGGCGGTTCTCCACGATACTCCAGTAACGGTGCTCCTTGCCGTCCTTCAAGCGTCTGTTGGCACGCAGAAACATGCCTGAAGTCTTCGGGAAAACCCGCTCTCGGTCAATGGGCTAGGTCTACACTACAGGCGTGTACGGCAACCCATGCCTCGGTAAATCAGCCGGTTGCAACCCCATACGCCCCAGAATCCATGGCATTTGGAATCGAGTTGCGGAAGTCGGGCTAGCCCGGATTTCTCACCGGGATTCGGAATCTTGGGTCGCTCTGGCAAAGCAGATTGGCCGGTCGCCCGCAGAGGCATAGCTGTAGCTATGTCTCAAGGGGGATCGGTCAAGACGCAAAGCCAGAGTGGGCCAAGAACCGAATAGGACGGCTTGTTTATCAGTAAGACCGGCTTGGTGAAGCCAATGTGTTGAGCTTGCCAACATAATCTGCGATCCGAGGTCCGCCCGGTGAGAAATCCGGGCTAGAACCGTCCGACATCATTTCTCAGACCAGCGCTCACACCGCCAGGCTCTCCGAGCAACAGGCGCGGCTCAGACTAAGTCGCAATGAGAGTGAGTACTCACTCTCATTGGGCGACCTGCAAGTCAAAGCCTGAGCGGCAACAGGGTCTGCTCCAGTGGCATTCCGTAATGGGTAGACCCGCTTCCCGCCTCCTGCGCTGGCCTCCCTTGAACCTGAACCCACCTGTCGGATACTGTACATTTATCCAGCACTCCGAGCCGGTCATGACCGACGCCAGCCGAATCCGCGACTTCGACCCTGCCACGCACGCCGTCATCGGATACTGCGGACAGTGCGGCCGTGAATCTAGAACCGCTGGAGCCCGAGATAACCATCCCCGAGCTGCGTCGGCGGCTGAGGTGCGCCGAGTGCGGGTCGAGAGAGGTGGAAATCAGGATTGCCTGGAGCGCGGCCGGCGGGTACTCGCACTCGTGAGGACGAGCGATCCTTGTGCAATCAGTCTGTCGGGGCCGGGAGACCGTCCGGGCATCGGGTGTCATATGGTCCTCGCATTGTTACCCTATGCTCACACCTAATCGGGACAGGCTGTGCATGAACCCGCGCCGCACCGACAGCAGCCGCCGATACCACCTGAGTCACACGACTTGGGAGACAACACCAATGCCGGACCAGGACAACCAGAAACCAGCCAATGACCTCGTCAAGTCACTGGGACTAGCGCATCCACCGCTCGCTATTCACTTCAGCGATGAAGCCCTGCCGGGGGTCGACCTCTTTACCGACGACATGCTTGCGCCGACCGAGGATGGTCGTACCGGGCGTGTACCCGTCGATTACGTCTGTCTGGAAGAAGGCGTCGGCGGCGGTACGCGGAGAACGCACGCTCGCAGAGCTGGGCGATCGGTTCGATGTTCACCCTAGAGGCGCTGACATCACCGGTCGACGCGGAAGGGCTTCGAATGCCGCCGTCTAGGATCATAGTGCTGTGTACGGTTCTCGCAGCCGTGTTTCTGGCGGTCGACCTTCTCGTTCCCCTCGGCGTGGCACTCGGTGTTCCGCACGTTCTCGTGATCCTCGTGGCCGGTCAGACCCGAATGCCGAAGGTCCCCTTGGCCTTCGCCGCTCTCGCCACTTTGTTCATCGCTGTCGGCTGGCTCTGGTCACCGTCCGTCCAAGCAAGTGATCCCGCCTTCGTTGCCTCAAACCGCGCCTTGGCTGCCGTCGTAGTCTGGGTGGTCGCGGCAACGGCTACGCTTCGGCTCCGGGCTGAGATGGCGCTCCGCCAAAGCGAGGAGCGCTTCCGTCTGGCCGCTGCCGCCACCAATGACGCTATATGGGATACTGATCTGGAAGCCGCCACGGTTTGGTGGAACGAAGCTTACGACCGCCTCTTTGGAAGGCCACGGGACACGGCAGGATCGTGGCAGTGGTGGATCGACCGCATTCATCCCGAGGACCGTGATCGCGTTCTGAGCAGCCTGTACGCCGCACGCGATGGGTCGGCGGAGCAATGGACCGCCGAGTATCGATTCCGACGTCCTGACGGCAACTGGGCGTTCATTCTCGACCGTTGTCACATTGCACGCAACACCAGCGGCCAGGCCGTACGCATTCTCGGCGCCATGCAGGACCTGACCGAGCGCAAGCGGGCTGTGGAGGCGTTGCGAGAGAACGAGAACCGCATGGCGGCGTTCCTGGAAAACAGCGCGGTTATAGCTTGGATGAAAGATGAGGATGGCCGACACGTGCTTCTGAGCAACAACTATCAGAAACGTTTTAATGTGAAATTCGATGACTGGAAAGGAAAGACGGATTTTGAGATATGGCCTCGCGAAATCGCCGAAATTTCTCGCTGCAACGATCTGGCTGTTTTGAATAATGGACACACCGTGGAAGTGAAAGAGGAGGCCACCAACCATGACGGTAGCCCTTCATGGTGGTTAAATCATAAATTCTTGTTTCAAGATGCATCCGGGAAGCGTTACGTGGGAGGACTGGGTGTCGACATCACCGAGCGTAAGCGGGCTGTGGAAGCACTGACAGCGCGGGTGCGCGAACAGGCGGCGGTTGCAGAACTGGGTCGACACGCCCTGGCAGGCGCCGACCTGGAGACGCTGTTCAGCGAAGCCGTCGCGCACGTGGCCGACAGCCTGGGGAGCGAGTGTGCTGAGGTTCTGGAACTGCGTCCGGACAGTCAGAACCTGCTCCTCCGCGCTGGCGTTGGGTGAGAGGAAGATTCTGTCGGCGAGGCGACGCTAAGCACAGGGCCCGAGTCACACGCAGGCTACACCTTGCGCTGCGGGGAGCCCGTCGTGGTGGATGACCTGCGAACGGAGACGCGGTTCAATGTGCCGTCCCGCCTGCGTGAGCAGGGGATCATCAGCAGCGCCAGCGTCATCATTCCGGGTAAGGACCGACCGCTCGGTGTACTCGGAACCCACACGGCAAAGAAAAGAACGTTCTCCAGAGATGACATCAACTTCCTTCGAGCGGTCGCGAACGTCCTTGCCGAGAGCGTCAGGCGTTTTCGGGCTGAAGAGGCCGTGTAAGCGGTGCAGGATGAGCTGGAGATGCGGGTCCAGGCACGTACTGCCGATCTGATGGCGGCCAACCGTCGCCTGGAAGAGCAGGTCGACGAGCGAGAAGAGGCTGAGAAGGAACTCAGACACACCCTCCATTACCAGGAGATTGTCGCTTCGATTCTTCGGCTTTCCTTACAGCCCATTTCCCTTGATAACGTGCTAGAGCAAACCCTGAGCCTGGTGCTCACCAGCCACGGTCTCGGATTGGAGAGCAAAGGATGCATCTTCCTGACCGAGGAGGACACCAGGAAACTGGTGATGCAGGTCAGGCAGGGACTGCCCGAGACTATCGTTGAGAGCCGTGCACGAGTTCCGTTCGGTGAGTGCATCTGCGGGCAAGCCGCTGAAACCGGGAAGATCATTCACAGTGACAGGGTCGACCACGTGCACGCACGCACCTATCAACACCTGACACATCATGGCCACTACTGCGCTCCTATCAAGAGTGATGGTCGCGTGCTCGGTGTCGTGAATCTTTACGTGCCCGAAGGGCACCAGTGGCTAGAGGTTGAGGAGCGGTTCGTCGCGGCTGTCGCGGACACACTTGCGGGCGTGATTCACCGCAAACGGGCCGAAGATGCCCTTGCCGAGACTCAAGCCCAGTACCAGGACCTGTACGACCATGCACCCGACATGTTCGCCTCAGTGGATGCCGAGACAGCGGAGGTCATTCAATGTAACCAAACGCTGGCTGACACCCTGGGCTACGGCAAGGATGAAATCATTGGTCGAAGTGTTTTTGACCTGTATCAGGCAGATTGTCTGCCTGGGGTCCGAAGGGCTCTCAACGCCTTCTTCGAGACGGGCGCAGTGCGCGATGCCGAGCTACAGCTGCGAAAGAAAGACGGCAGCAAGATCGACGTCAGTCTGAACGTAACGGCTGTGCGTGATCAGAACGGCAGAATCATCTACAGCCGTTCAGCCTGGCGTGACATCACGGAAAGCAAGTTAGCGCAAGAGCAGGCCAAAGCCCATCAGGCGCAACTGGCACACGTCGCGCGACTCAGTACCATGGGAGAAATGTCGACTGGGATCGCCCACGAGATCAATCAACCCATCACCGCGATGGTAACCGCCACGCAGGCCTGCCTGCGCCTGATGCACCCAAGGGCCGCGAATTTCAACAAGCCGGAGAATGCGCTGCAGGGCGTCGTGGCGCAGGGCCTGCGGGCGGGCGAGATCATCCGGCGCCTCCGAGAGTTCACGCGTCTCAAGGAAGCCAAACGTACGAGCGCGGACTTCAACAGGCTCGTGCGGGAGGCGGTGCAGTTCGTGGAGGCTGAGGCTCGGGAAAAGAGGGTCCGCATACGGCTTGAGCTGGCTGGCGAAT
>JASJBY010000301.1 GCA_030066245.1 Gammaproteobacteria bacterium | reverse complement strand
AAGAAATTTTCCATCGAGGAGATACGCTGACAGACGGCTGCGGACAGAATCCTGACCACGGCGTCGTACACACAAACCGCCGACCTGTCGTGGAAAGACCAGGAGCTGTCCGGGACGCTATGCGCCTTCGATGGGGAACGTTCCACAGATTGCCGAAGCCGGAAGCCGATGCATGTCTTTGCAACATCCTCAAACCGCTCTGCGGAGGAGAAGACAATGGAAGAACCTGTCTGCGCTCAGAAGTTTCCCTACGCCCTGGAGCTGGATGCCGGCGACTACTACTGGTGTGCCTGCGGTCGCTCCGCTAACCAACCCTTCTGCGACGGATCCCACAAAGAAACCAGCTTTACCCCCGTGAAACTCACCCTGAACGAGAAAACCAAAGTCTGGCTCTGCGGCTGCAAACGCTCGGGCAAGCAGCCCCACTGTGACGGAACCCACAAGCAACTGCCCGACTGAAGCTTTCTCGGGCATCGACCACCGGCTAATATAGGCGCTCCCGAGCACTCGCGCAGCGTTTACGCTCGCCACTAAATTTCAATTCCAATAGGCGCCGAGATGCTGTCTCCCGCATACCGAAGTCCGCTCACACCCGACTTGCCGGCGAACGCCGGCGAGCGTAAGCGCTGGGGACGACTTTATGGCAGCAGCCTGGGACTTGTGATCGGTCGGACCGTGGAACAGCATCACGGGCCTGTGATGGTGGTGACCCCGGACACCCCCTCCGCCCATCGGCTCGAGGAGGAGCTGCGTTTCTTTCTCACCGAGAGCGCCTCCATACTGCATTTCCCTGACTGGGAAACCTTGCCCTACGACCTCTTCTCTCCCCATCAGGACATCATCTCCGAACGCCTCACTACGCTGTATCGTCTCCCCACCGTCGAGCGGGGCGTTCTAATCGTGCCCGTGAACACGCTGATGGTGCGCCTGGCGCCGCGCCAGTACCTGGAGGCCAATAGTCTGGTGCTGAATCGCGGTCAACGCCTCGACCTGGCAGACATGCGTCGGCGGCTCGAGGCTGGGGGTTATCGCTGCGTGAGTCAGGTGATGGAGCACGGCGAGTTCGCGGTCCGCGGTTCGGTTTTTGACCTCTACCCGATGGGCAGTGCGTTGCCATATCGCATCGACCTCTTCGACGACGAGATCGAGAGTATCCGCACCTTCGATGCAGACACTCAGCGCAGCCAGGCTAAGGTTGATCGGATCGGCCTGTTGCCTGCCAGAGAATTCCCCTTCCACGAAGAAGCCGTCGCCCGTTTTCGGCAAAGGTGGCGGGCGCGCTTCGAGGGCGACCCGACCGCCTGCCCGGTATACCGGGATGTATCCGACCATCTGGCACCGGGCGGCGTCGAGTATTTCCTGTCTCTGTTCTTCGACCAGACGGCCACTTTGTTCGATTATCTGGCGCCAAGTTGCCTGGCAGTGACCCTCGAGGGCGTCCACCACGCGGCTGAGACCTTTTGGGCCGAGATCGGTGAACGTTACGAGCAGGCTCGCCATGACCGGGAGCGCCCCTTGTTGCCGCCCGAGGAGATCTACCAGGAAACCAGTGAAGTCTTCCGTCGCCTCAAAGATTTCCCGCAGGTGAGCGCAGGCGCGTTTGAGGAGGAACAGGGGGCGCGCACCACCAACTACGCCACCCAAACGCCGACGCGGCTTCCCATCGACGCGAGGGCCGCAGACCCGCTGGGGCCACTGAAGGGCTTTCTGGCCCGGTTCGGTGGCCGGGCGCTAGTCGTCGCCGAGACCGCGGGACGACGCGAGGTGTTGCTGGAGACCCTTGCGGAGCATGGATTGCGTCCAGACCCGTTCGATTCCTGGTCGCATTTTCTGGCGGGAGAGAGTGATTTAGGCATCACCGTCGCCCCTCTCGAGTCAGCCGCGGCCGTAGAGGAACCTCGCCTGGCCGTCATCACAGAGTCAATGCTGTTCGGCGAGCGCGCCATGCAGCGGCGGCGACGAAAGGTGGTCGGGCGGGATGCCGAGACGCTTGTTCGCGACCTTACAGAACTGAACGTCGGCGCGCCGGTGGTCCACGAAGACCACGGCGTGGGGCGTTACCAAGGGCTCCAGACGCTGAAGGTGGGGGATCTCACGACCGAGTTTCTGACCCTGGAATATGCTGACGGGGACAAGCTCTATGTACCTGTCTCCGCCTTGCACCTCATCAGCCGCTACACGGGGGCCGACCTGGAGCACGCACCGTTGCACAAGCTCGGTAGCCCCCAATGGCAGAAAGCCAAGCGCAAAGCGGCGGAGAAAGTCTACGATGTGGCGGCGGAACTGCTGGAGTTACAGGCGCGTCGCGAGGCCCGTAAAGGACACGCGTTTTCCCTGGATTCACATCAATACCAGGCCTTCATGCAGGCTTTTCCTTTTGAGGAGACGCCGGACCAGCAGTCAGCCATCAACCAGGTTATCCAGGACCTGATCAGCGAGAGGCCCATGGACCGGCTGGTGTGCGGCGACGTTGGTTTCGGCAAGACGGAAGTGGCGATGCGGGCGGCCTATGTCGCCATTCAGGATGGCTGGCAGGTAGCGGTGCTGGTACCCACCACGCTGCTTGCCCAGCAACACTATCAGAACTTCAGGGATCGCTTTGCAGACTGGCCGGTGCGCGTGGAGCAGCTCTCCCGCTTCCGCGCGAAGAAGTCCCAGGATGCCGTCATTGGCGACCTGGCGGCAGGCAAAGTCGACATCGTCATCGGTACCCACAAGCTGCTTCAGGACGGTATACGATTCAAGCGGCTGGGCCTGATCGTGATTGACGAGGAGCATCGCTTCGGCGTCCGGCACAAGGAACGCTTCAAGGCACTGAGGGCGGAGGTCGACGTACTTACCCTCACCGCAACACCGATCCCGCGCACTCTGAACATGGCGTTATCGGGCCTGCGGGAGCTGTCCCTGATCGCGACTCCACCGGCACGACGGTTGTCCATCAAGACTTTTGTCCGGCAGTGGGACGACAGATTGCTGCGCGAAGCCTGCCTTCGCGAAATCAAGCGTGGCGGCCAAGTGTTCTTCCTGCACAACGAGGTGGAGAACATAGAGCGGAAGGCGAGGCAGGTAGAAGAGCTGGTTCCGGAGGCGACAGTCCGCATCGCCCATGGTCAGATGCGTGAACGGGAGCTCGAGCAGGCCATGCTCGATTTCTATCATCGACGCTTCAACATTCTGGTCTGCACGACCATTATCGAAACCGGCATCGACGTGCCCAGCGCCAACACCATCATAATCAACCGGGCGGACCGATTCGGCCTGGCGCAGCTGCACCAGCTGAGAGGACGAGTGGGACGCTCACACCACCGCGCTTATGCCTATCTGATTGTTCCCCACCCCAAGGCCATGACCGCCGATGCCACGAAGAGACTCGAGGCCATCGAGTCCCTTGAGGACTTGGGCATCGGCTTCACGCTGGCGACCCATGACCTGGAGATCCGTGGCGCCGGGGAGCTGCTCGGACACGGTCAAAGCGGTCACCTGCAAGAAGTGGGTTACAGCCTGTATACCCAGCTGCTGGAACGGGCCGTGCAGGCGTTGAAGGCAGGTCGTTCACCCCAACTGGACCGACCCTTGGACCATGGCACGGAGATAGACCTGCACGTGCCCGCCTTGATTCCGGAGGACTATCTCCCGGACGTGCACTCCCGCCTGATCATGTACAAGCGCATTGCCAGTGCCGACTCGCTCGAGCAACTGCGTGAGCTGCAGGTGGAAATGGTGGACCGCTTCGGCCTGCTCCCGGAACCGACCAAAACGCTGTTTCGACTCACGGAGCTCAAGCTCAAGGCAACCCCGTTGGGGATCCGCAAGATTGACCTGGGCAGCCGCGGTGGCCGCCTGCACTTCGATGCGGAGCCAAACGTGGATCCGGAGCGGGTCATTCGGCTGGTCCAGTTCCAGCCCCAGACCTATCGTCTGGATGGGGGAGACACGCTGAGGGTAAGCCAGGAGCTGCCGTCGGTGGACAGCCGGGTCAGCGTTCTGGAATCGCTGCTTCAGGAACTCGGCACCCGGGATGCGGCCTGAGCAGGCGACATCGAAGCCGTTAAGCCCTGCTGCCGGCCGCCTGCGGATTCCTAAGCACTGACAGGTGGCCACCAATTCATGTATGCTGACGCCCGTCGCGGTCACCGGCGCCAAGGATACGCCTTGTTGAAACGCATCACCGTTTGTCTGCTCCTGCTAAGTGCGGGTGTCCAAGCCGAAGACATACCTTGGTACACGGTGGAGATGCTGGTCTTCGAGCGGGCGGATCCTTCCGCCGAGGAGACCGAGCACTGGCCCGCGGATCCCGGTTTTCCAGACCTGCTGAGTGCGATTGAGCTTGCCGAAACGGCACCCACCGGCAGCGCTGCTGCCAACCCGGGGACACCTGTCTCCTACCTGCGCCTGAGCGCGGACCAGTTGGCGCTTGGCAAAGCCCGACAGAAGATCGACGCATCAAAAAGCTACCGACTCCTGCTGCATCTGGCCTGGCGCCAACAGGGGTTGGACAAAGGCGTCTCCAAGCCCGTGCATGTGCAGTCGAGGACTTACCCCCTGCCGCCTGCCTCCCGGCGGCGCTTATCCGGAGACCCGTTTCAGCAACAGCTGGCCGGGGTACCGTCGGTGGAAGGCACGGTGCGCATGTATCGCACCCGTTATCTTCACTTCGAGGCGGATTTGCGCTACTTCCGACCCAGCACGGAATCACAGGCAAGCGGGGATTTCCTGGACGAAGAGGTGTATCTTTCGGAAAGAAGGATTGTTCCCACCCATTTCCGACTCACCGAGAGCCGCCGAATGCGCTCCCGTGAGCTTCACTACCTGGACCACCCCTTATTCGGGGTTCTGGTGCAAATCACCCCCTATGAACTGGAAAGCCAGGAGTAACTTTTAACAGTTCGTGATTTCCATCCCCTGGCACGTTTCCCGCGCCTCCCAGACACATCCCCCCACCACTCACCACTCACCACTCACCACTCACTATTCACTATTCACTATTCACTGATCACTGCTCACTATTCACATTCCACGCTTCAGCACTTCAACCAGCAGCGCTCTCACCCGCTCCATACCGCTCTCCAGATTGAACTCAATCTCCGCCATGGAAATGGCTCCGGCACCCCGTCCGGCAGCAGCGTTGGCCACGACCACGCAAGCCGCGTAGCAGAGATCCAGTTCCCGGGCCAGGACTGCCTCTGGCATGCCTGTCATGCCCACCACCTGACACCCGTCACGCTCCAGTCTGTCGACTTCCGCGGACGTCTCCAGCCGGGGCCCCTGGGTCACCCCGTAGGTTCCACGCTCCACGGCGGCCAGCCCGGCCTCGCGCGCTGCCGCAATGAGCACCTCGCGCAGGGTTGGGCAATACGGCTCCGTAAAATCCACGTGCACCACGTGCTCTAACTCATCCTCGAAGAACGTGTTTCGGCGGGAGTGAGTGTAGTCGATAAGCTGATCCGGGATGAGCAGCGTTCCGGGCACCAAATCAGCCTGGATGCCACCTACCGCATTCACCGCGATGATCTGGCGAGTGCCCACCTCCCGAAGTGCCCAGACGTTGGCCCGGTAATTGACCTGGTGAGGCGGTATGTTGCCGGCCACGCCGTGCCTGGGAAGAAACAGGACCGGCCTGGCATGGAAATGGCCGCGTATCAGCGCGGCCGAAGGCTTACCGAAAGGCGTGGCGACATCTTCCCTGCCGTCAATGCTGAGCCCTGGCAGAGAAGTCAGGCCGGTGCCGCCGATAATCGCAAGCTCTGTCACAGACCCTTGACCGCATAGATGCCCGGCGCGTTGCGCAGATAACCGCGGTAGTCCATGCCATAGCCGAACACGTAACGGTTCTCGACCCTAAGCCCCCGGAAGTCGGCCTGCTGCAAGCCCGGGCGAACGCCGATCGCCTTGTCCACCAGAACGGCACTGTACACAGAGCGTGCCCCCGACGCCCGGCAATGTTCCAGTATCGCGGCCAGGGTAACCCCCTCGTCAAGAATGTCGTCTACCACCAGAACGGCCCGCTTTTCCAGGGGCTGGGCGGGGCGAGCCAGCCAGTGGAGACTTCGACCCCGAACGTCACCCCGGTAACGCGTAGCGTGGACGTAGTCTAATTGGAGAGGAAATTCCAGCCTCGTCACTAACTTGCCGGCTGGGACAATACCGCCAACCAGAACGGCCAGGAGCAAGGGATTCTGGTCTGCCAGCTCGCCGGTGATGGCAGCCGCCATGCGGTCCAGCGCGGCCTCCACCGTCTGCTCGTCGTGTAGGAGATCCGCCTCTTCCCTCACTTGCTGAATGTCGGCGGGCGACAACGTGTCTTCCAGGCTCATGGACCTAGCCCGGATTTCTCACCGGGATTCGGAATCTTGGGTCGCTCTGGCAAAGCAGATTGGCCGATCGCCCGCAGAGGCATAGCTGTAGCTATGTCTCAAGGGGGACCGGTCAAGATGCAAAGCCAGAGTGGGCCAAGAACCGAATAGG
>JASJBY010000030.1 GCA_030066245.1 Gammaproteobacteria bacterium | reverse complement strand
AGATTCGGGTTCATTGCTGTAGGATGGAACGGGCTTCAAAGGCTGAATCACGTAAGCCATTCCTTTTACCGTAAGCTCCTCGATACATTCCATGTTCGCCCTGTAGATGGCCTCCGAGTTATGGAGCGCCTCGATGATGTGCTCGTCGAAGTGCCCTTCCTTCTGAAGGTTCCGGATGGTTCTCTTCTCGACTATTCGCATGAACTTCTTTGTGAGCGTATCGAAGAATCCTGCCGGCTGTGTGAGCACGTACACTCTTCGTTCAGGTATCCCGTGAATGTTCCTTGGAATGGGTTCCAGGATTCCCCCGTCAATGTAACGCACCCCGTCTACCGTGACCTTGTCGTTGTAAGGTCCGGGGAGCGCCATTGCCGCTTTCAAGATTTTGTGCATTCTTGGTGTCCCGCTGGCAGCTTGAGAGCGACATATCTCATCCGTGGTTTTGACGTACTCGACGCTGCCGTTTTCCACGTGTGTGATCGGGATGTAAAAGTTCTTCTCTGCAAGCTTATGGCAGTCGATGGGGTAATCGAAACGCAACATCTCGTCGATGAGGTAGTCGAGATTCAAGACCGGACCTTCATCTTCGGAGCGCCTCCCCCAGAGTTTCGCCCCAGCGAAGAACTTCTTCTCGGAGAGCCGCTTTGTCCAGATCTCGTCGATGTCTTCGTCCGGAACGTCCGAAAGAACACCAGCAAGCGTTGTTGCACTCGCCGAGGTGCCTGAAAAATGCGTGAAGAAGGAGAAGAGTCCGGACTCTTTCAGTTGTGAGAGAACCCCGTAGGCAAATGCCCCTCTGAAGCTCCCTCCCTCAACGATCAGCATGCAGTCCATTTTTCTTCGAATCGGAGGTCTTCGCCATGGAAGCTCATTCACATACTGGGGTTCGTATTAGGAGCGACATGCCTCGTTTCCTTCACTCCGGCCCCCTTCTACAAGCCCGCAGGCCCCGCAACTCCGCTCCCCGCTGACGACCTGAGAACAAACGCCTAAACTCGGTATCGGGACCCGAAGGGCGGCAAGAAGAGTCTAGCATTATTCCGCAAAAGGGCACCCCGGCCCCATGCCTCGGTAGGTTTTACGAACCCGAACTTCTCCGCCTCAAACCCACTTGCGTATGGTGCTAAAGCGCACTCGTAGCGCGGCTGCCGCCTTTACGCGGAAAAAGACATGGAAGACTGTTTTGGCCTGTAATACTCGTTGGTGAACAGGACTGCGCGACTGTCGAAGGGGGCGGATAGAAAGGCCTGGGAACAGACAACTGCCAGTCCTTGTACTCCAGACAATCGCCTGCCACAAGCGGGCGACGGGTCTGAAGACTTAGTGCTCAAGCTCAGCCTCAAACCCATCGAAACCTTCCTCCAGGATCTTGGCACCCACGTTGTAGTAAGAGATCATCCCAACCAGCTTACCCGAAGCCTTTTCAACAACGGGCAAGTTGGCCTTCGTCTGATAGAGCGTAAGGAGCGTCTCGAGAATCGGCATGTCAGGGTGTACCACCATGACAGTCTCCTTCTCCTTAAGGCAGATGGTGACCGGTTTGTCCATCTTTTCCCTAAGGCGTTCCCGCAGGTCATCCAGGGACGTCTGAACGAACGACACACTAGTCAAGCCCTTGTCCGTGGTCGCGGCATGGGGCAAGCATAGATACAAGAGACAACTGACTGTGAGCATTCCTTTGAAGCGTCCCTCATCGTCCACCACTGGCAGGCTACGACGTTGTTTGGCCATGATTTGTCGCGCACCATGTTCAATCGTATCGCTGGTCCGTAAGACCACCGGGTTGGGATTCATAAACAGCTTTGCGGTCATTCTCGAATACCTCCCAAGCGCAACGGCAACCGGAAATGCTCTGATGTAGCCAGCCGACGATAGACAGGTCGATATGCACACTCTGGCATAATAGCGAAAGCACTCGCACTTGAGTAGCCGAGGTAGCAGTGCTTGTGTCGGCTTCTGGAGGCCATCTCGGTGCGATCAACAACATCTTCCTACCCTTGTGGTGTATCGCCAGTCGTCAGTCCACCCAAGTCTCAGAGCCCCGACGGACCGCCCCGTCAGCGCCTTCTTCCGGCAGGGTTCGTGCCGCTCGCGGCGCGAAACAGGTGCACATACCCGCCGAGACACAGAATCGTCTCCCTGACCCTAAGAGTCTGCCGAGTGGTCAGCTTTCCCCCTCCCGCATGACCGGACTTGCCGCCTGGCACCTTTGACTGAGCTGCAGGTATCAAAGGGCAGCTTCCTGAACCCCGGCGCAAACGCTGGCAACGCTGAACTCCTTTCCAATTTGATTTATATCAAGTTTTGTTACCAGCTTATGCTACACGGCAACCATCAAACCGGCGTCCCAACAGATCACGAGCCCGCGCCTATCTCGACAAACATATGCCAGGCCGGTCCGAGCGTGTTTGATGGCAGCAGCTCCCCTGTGGCATAGTTTTCGCATCCCACTCCGTACGCGGGACCCGCTCAGGGTTTCCAGCAAGGATTTCGCCTTGCCTTCTTTGGCGACCAGTCACGACCCGGGGGGTTCATCCCGGGGGAACCCCTGGGCTCCCGAATAGTTTTCACCCGCTTCTGCGGCGTCCGCCGGGATGAGAAGACGCCGGCTCGCTTGGACGACAGAGGTGTAACCCATCTTCTGGACAGCTGCCGGATTGTGATAGGTGACCATCTGACCAACGTTAGGCATCCACAGCAATAAACGGGAGGCTACCGTATGGATGTTGCACTTGAAATCGCAAAACTATATTTCATCCCTTCCGGCTTGTTTCTGACTGCATTAGGTACGGCCCGCACAGAACCACTGAAAACGGCTGTTTCAGCGCTGGGCTTTTTGATGGCTGCCTTTTGGGCTCACTCCATAGCCGACATCCCGCCTCATGCGGGAAACCTGGCATCTGCCCTTCGTAGCGCACCTTATTTCTTTCTTCTCCTGTGGGGATTCTCGACACTTGCTCACAGCTGGCGTTGGTTTGAAAAGTGGAAACCCGCCACCCGGATTCAGCGCCTCGAAGCGCGAGTCAAGGAGTTGAAAGAGAAAGCAAGTGTGAACTAAGGCCCTCAGTTCGCCACTTCCCCGAAATAGGGCTGTTGTTTTTGCTATTGGACTGAGTTCCCCTTTTCTACAGGCCTATAGAAACTTATCGAACTCCTACGCAACCGAACCCACTCAGCCGGCCGAGAGTCAGTAATAAACCAGCTTGATGACGGTCTCGGTTCCGCTCGGCTTCACTGGCACGGCTGCCCGGTCGAAGGACGGCATACTCGTGGAGCCGAAGCCGTTCGAATAGCCATAGCCTTCCAGTGGCGTGCTCCCCTGCTGGTCGAACTGGGCGTTCCTGTTTTCGTCATGCATGACGCTCACTGCATAGGAGCCCTCCACGAGCCCACGCAGAGTAAAGGACACGAATCCTTCTCGCGCGCGGAGCTTCACTTGAGCGGCACTCTTGTACTCGTTCTGCTCGACGAAAGCTACGGCATCATCGTAGACTGCGACCCATAGGTCTCCAGCTGAATTTCTCACGCCCGTGATGGTCACGGTCAAGTCTCCGGCAACGGCCCACGGTGTGAACAGCAGTGCGCTCAGGCACAAACCGACAGAGAAAACACGCTTCACGAAAGCCTCCTCATCGGATATCAGGACTTCAAGGTAAGGACGAAAGGGATGCTCGACAGGACCATAGCCGTCTGGAACATAACGTGCAAGAAAAATTGGGTGAATAAGCGAAAAAGGAGATGAAAGAGTGGTTGGAAAAGAATCCGCGGTGAACGGGCAGTCGTTCTCCAACGAGGTCTACGAGCGCTATTGTCGAGAGATCGATAAGGAAGACAGTCTAATCGACCAACGCCTTAACTGGATGCTCGCAGCCCAGGCGCTGTTGTTCGGTGCACTGGGTGTAAGCGGTCCTGGCAGCCTCAGCCCCTTGCATTGGGTTATTCCCCTTGTGGGCATCGGCGTATCCTACCTGGTCAGCGCGTCAGTCAAGGGGGCGGTGGACAGTCTTCAACACTTCCGAGAAGAGCTGGAGAGAGCATGTCCCCATGATGCGGACAAAGAACACCGATTCCCTCAGCTGCATCGAGACCCCGCTACGCTGAGCCGCGGACTTGTCTCGCCGAAGGCTTTGCCCTGGCTGTTCTTCGGAGCGTGGCTGCTGGTCCTGGCCTGGCAGCTCGCTGATGTGCTGGTTTGAGTTTTCCCCAGGCCTCTGCGCGAGCCGAATCGGCAGGTACGACCAAAAGAGGGGCCCGCTATGGGGAACGGCTCATTTTGCCGGGTCTTGAACTTGACGAAAATTGCAATGCCGAGGGACATAGACCGCGGCGAGGCTCTTGGTTTACCCCGCGAGCCACCTTTCTTGCCTCAGCCACTCTGCAACGTCAAGGATCACAGTCATCCGCGCTGGCCGCGTCCTCACTTTCCACGAACGCCTTAGGGGTAAGCTCGACCGACTGATAGACATTGGCTTCGCCAACCCTGATCCCCTTGGCCCAGGTGTTGGCATACTGGCTCTTGAAGATCAGGATGTCATAGAGCCCTGGCTTGACGTTGAAACGAAACGATCCTTGAGCGTCTGTGGAGACGTTTCTCACGACGACACGATTGCCTGCGTCCACGAGCTTCACTTCAGCCTCGGCAATCGGTTCCCCCTCTTCTGTCACAGTTCCGGACAACGTCGCTCCATAAGCCGACATCAGCCAGACCGGCATCAGCAACACGACACAAGCAGTACGGCCTGCAAACTTCCGCATAGTTCTGACCTGTTAAGAGATATACTGTCCTGGTCTTGATCTCGCTAAGCATCGCGAGCAGTGGACTTGCCGGCGCCGACACGCCTGGCGGCTGTTTCCCCTTGCCCGGCGGGTCACGCAATCTTTTTGGCACCCGTGAGCGTCAGACTCTGCTTCAGTCGCTCGACCATTGGCGTTTCCTTGCAGCTGGTGACAAGCAGGTTATCCATCGCCCGTGTCATGGCAACATACAGCAGCTTGGCGTCACTTGCCTCCCGTTCCTCTTCGAAACCCATGTATCCGACACCCGCAGCTGCCACTGTCTCGAACTCCAGCCCCTTGCTGCTGTGCATCGTCACTAGCTTCACTGTCTCTTCTTTCACATCAAGTTTCTTCTTAGCGGATGTATCGCGCAGCCAGCTGGTGGGTATCATGGTGCGTTGAAACTCGTCCGCGATCTCCTTTCCCATCCATCGGTGACAGTAAACGACACACATGGAGGACCATGGCACCCCTCTTTCATCGTGCATCTTCCTGTACACACCGGCTATGTATCTTGCCTCCTCAGAGAAGCTCCTGAACTGCTTGAGAACCGGGTTGGGTCCGTGTCTGCCGGCGGAAGCCGGCGTCACGTCCGGTACTTGCTTACCGGGCTTCTTGACTGATTCCCGGTAGGTCTTGGCGAATTCGTAGGCGAACTGGATTATTTCCTCCGTGTTCCTGTAGTTGAGCTTCAGTATCGTGGTTCTCCCCTGCGCTTCAATGCCCACATCCTTCAACGTGAACCCAAGCCCCGCCCGATTCTCGTAGATGGATTGAGCATCGTCGTAGAGAAGGAGAAGAGATTTCGTATCGGGATCCACCATGCGCACCACAAGCTGCAGCCAATGCGGCTTGAAATCGTGGCCTTCGTCAATCAAGATGGCCCCGTACTGCCCACTCGGTATCTGTCCCTTTCCTACCTTGTCGATGACACGCTCAATGGATTGCTCAAAATCGTCGCCTGCCCTTCGGGGTACCGGAAAGTTGTATGTCCGAAGAATCGTTGCACACCAGTCGTGGAAGTGGTAAACGTTCACCCGATGTTCTATCTGGTGCTCTCGGACTAGAAGCCGCAGATGCGCCGCCAGTGCCACGTTGTAGCAAAGCACAAGAATCGGTTTGTGCAGCAGCTTCGCCAGGTGCAGACATCGGTAGCCGAGAATCATTGTCTTACCGGACCCGGCGACGCCGTGGATGACGCGATGGCCGTCACCAAGGCCGCGCGCGACCCTCTCCTGGTGCAGGTCCATTACCTTCATCAAGTCCGGCAACTCAAATGAATCTCCTGTGTCTTCGTCGTGACCGAGCTCGAGCTGCTGATTCGGTCTGATCCGAATCTCGGGAAACATGTGCCAGCGCACCCGATCCACCTGCGGCTGGGTCAGCACGGTCGAGAACCGGTAGTTGAACATGTCCCAGAGACGTTTCTGAAAATCTTCGACTTCGACGCTTTCCAGCATCTCATCCTTGCATATGGTCTGTGTCTGGGGCAGGACCTCACCCAGATCCGTGCTGCTGAACTGGCTGCGGGTAATATTGGTTAGCGCCACGCCAAACCCGTAGGGCATGATGAGCTTTCCGCGATGCCTACCCGCCGCATGCACGAGCTGGGGATCTTTTTCCAGGGCGTTGACAAGCCCGTAGGCGCATTGCCTGGCCTGGGTCAGGGGGTTGGCGACCGTTTTCAGTCCGGTACTGGTTAGAAGCTCCGCGCTCTCGTTGTTGATCTTGTGGATCGTATCGAGCTTCCAGTCTTTGACCTCGAGGAACAAGAGACCGCGGCCCGGGTGGAGAACCACGAAGTCCGTATATCTCGATCGGTGTCCCACGGGCTGGTCGAACCAGCAGATGTAGTCGTCTTCCAGATGACTTGCCAGACGTCGGGCAAATCTACGCTCTCCCGCCTGCATCCGGCCAATGCAAATGCTCAGAGCAGGAATCAGTTCAGCCATCGTTTCAAGCCTCGTCGGCGATGACCTAAGTATCGGTCATTTCTTGATTAATTACCGCCAAGGCCAGGCTTTGTAGCGAATCGGCGCTTGAAAGCCCCGACCGGGTCTGCATGCCACTGCATACAGACGACCGCTAGAAACATTATGGTCGAACCATTTGCTCGGGCGTTCTTGCGTTGCCGCGCCGGGACTGGGAACAGGCCGAAATCGAGACGCCAGACACCGGAGCGGTAGGATTCTCCGACACAGTCGATGCGAGCCTGATTTCGGGAGGACCGGCGCGGCAGGACGGCGGACAGAACCCTGGTCCGGGGCAGGATACGGGACTGGAGGCGCCAGGGGTTCTTCCCCGGGCACCCCCGAACCCAGCAGCGGGGAGTAATTGTCGGCTATTGCCTTAAACGGCCGAGCACCATCACTTCGACCCGCCGGTTCTGCTCCCGGCCTTCCTCGGTCTGGTTGCTGGCAATGGGCTGGCTGGAACCGAGGCCTACGGCAACAATCTCGTTAGGGTGGACGCGAGCTTTCACCAGCTTGCCCCTGACGGTTCTGGCTCGTTCCTCGGAAAGCTTCTGATTGGCCTTGGCGTCGCCCACATCGTCCGTGTGCCCGATCACCTCCACGTAGACGGCCCGGGTCAGCGATGCCTCGCCTTTGGCGATGTTCTCATCCAGAAGCTTTCTCCCACCCGCCGTTAGCTCACTGCTGCGGGGCGGGAACAGGGCCACGCTGGGGAACTGCATGACGTCCAGGTAACGTACTTCACCAAACACGATCACTTCCACCCGCCTGTTCTTGGCGCGGCCCTCTGCCGTGTCGTTCGAGATCGGTCACATAGCCCGGCGCACGCTCCCGTTCGGCCTGGGCGACGCCCCCCACGAGCAGAGCGGAGCAGGCGAGTCCTATCAACGGGTAAGGTAGAATACGCTTGGGTATTGGCATTAAAGCTCTCCTCTTGACTTTAGTTCTCGGAAACGGACGGCAGCACAGATGCCCGCTCGTCTCAACTCGGTGTTGCAAATGACCCATTAATCAGGGTTTGAATCGGGCACGCTCTCGTGCGCACCGGACCGGGCGCGGCGCGGATGGTAACGCCGACCGGCTCCGCCCGGCGCGGCGCGCTGGCAGCGCGGCGAGCAGTTCATTCACGGACCATCGCGCCGTCCCCGGGCAACCACGAATAGTCTCTTGCAGGGTAGGAGGGACTGTGATGAGTCTGCGTTTCTGCAGCAACGATGGCTCACCGGCCACGCTTCGCCGCCCGCGCTACCGTTGGCCGCGATCGCCCCGGCGATCTTGATGCCGCCGACAAGGGGACGGCGACGGCACACAAGACGTGCCGACCCTTTCTTCTGCCGGCTGTCGAGGATTGGCGCCTTATCGTGAAAGTCCGCCTCGGGAGACGTCAAATCCGCATGCACACCGCTCCTATAACGGCCCTCCAGATCATGCAATCAGATCCCACCGGCTCGTAGCCGACGGAACAACCTAACGAGAGATCGATTCTCGAGCCTCGTCTACGACAGGTGTCAAAACTGGTCGACAGGAAGTCCATGCTGCGGCGCAGACAACAGTGTTGCATCGGCCAACGCCGCTGCCAGGTACCGCGCGCGATTCCCACGCAAACTCTGACCGAAAACAAAATCAACCACCGTCGAAACCAAACCACGTTTTTGCCGTGAAGGCTAACGTACAAGCGCTCCCTTCTGCCATCGCGGGAATATTCCACTGCGGTCGATATGCCTACTTCACGGTGGATGGGACCGCCTCGTTCTACACTCGGCGACAGCTCAGGCTGCTCAATAGTGCGGCCGTGGTTACCACCGTGACCTTAGAGCTGGGCACTGTCGCCGCAGTCCTTCAGCCCGGTCATTCGGGTGATAGCGAAAACGGTGACGTTTCGAGAAACAAGCAATTGGGCCGTCGGAGCTATTGAAGTCGCGGCCTGGCATAGAGGGCAGCGTAGCTGCAGTCCCATAGCACTGGAGGAGTCATGACTACTGAAACAACGACCATTCAGATCGGCGGCGCTGACCTTGTAAGGGCGTCCGTCATCCTTGCTGCGTTCGGCGTCCCCGGCATGGCTGCCGTCGCAGACGGGGTGCGGAGCTATTTACCGGTCAAGTGGGAAACAGCACCGCCCCCGTATGCCCGTACTATTTCACGACAACCGCCACGGCAGTGCCGTCAACGCACTTGAACGGGCTCGAGACTTTGGTGTGCTTCGCGCTCCAGCGAGAGCCCGCCTGACGGTATCTGTAGTGCACCTTGAGTTTGGTACCCGTCTGGCCGCCCACTTTACCCAGGTTCTTGTTCCAGGTTTCGGTCTGACCCGGGTGAATGCGCTTGTTCCTGGTGGCCTCGTCCCGCCACTTATCGTCCTCCTTGTCCCAGTACTCGAAGTCGACGACTTTGATGTCGACTTTGGCTTTCTTGACCGGATCCCGGTATTCGTTGGTGATCTGGATGTTGACGTTGGAGCACTTGGAGTCCGCCTGGACGAGACCGGTGAAGCCGACCAGAACCGCGGCTACCAGAGAGACAGAGTACGTCGTGAGTTTCATCATGCATCTCCTTTTCCAATGGTTTCAAGAGACTCAACTATCCACCCTCGGAACGTCCTGTGCAGTGCCGTAGTCACGCCAGAAGTGTGGTATCGTACTGCGCTCAAGCGGGATTAATGCCTGTTCCCTGATTAGATAGCTGTTCCGAAATATCGATCACAAACGGCGATACAGTTGGTGTGGGACCCGGCCGGGGCATTGGCTCCGCTAAATCTCACCAGGCCTTCCTGGCCTGGCGAGAAGCGGAGATGTCGAGCTTAAGCTCTCCCTGCGCCGCTCGCCATCTACGCCGCTACGCCAACACCCCGACCAGGTCTGCCCGTAGCGTATTTCGGATCAGCTATCTAGGCGTTTTCGTCGCCTCCCTGACTCTCGCGGCCTGCGAGTCCGGGCCGACTCTGGCCGAGTTCGGCGGCAATACCATGGGCACCACCTACAGCGTCCAGGTGGTGGATCAGCCGCGTGATATCGACATGGACCGCTTGCAGCAACAGGTCGCAGCAGTCCTGGGTGCTGTCAACAGCCGTATGTCCACGTATCTGGAAAACTCGGAGCTCTCCCGCTTCAACGCCAGTCGTGAAACCAAGTGGCTCGACGCCTCCTCCGAGCTGGTCAGCGTGGTGCAGCACGCCCAGAGCGTGAGTGAGCTGACCGGCGGTGCCTTCGACATAACCGTTGGCCCCCTGGTCAACCTGTGGGGCTTCGGTCCCGAGGTCAGCCGGGATCAGACGCCGTCGGACGAAGCCGTCGAACGCGCAAAGCAGAGAATCGGGTATCGCCGGCTCCATGTGAAGAATGCGCCCGCCGGCCTGAAGAAGGATGTCCCGGACCTGTATGTTGATCTCTCGGCCATCGCCAAGGGCTATGCCGTGGACCAGGCTGCTGAGCTCCTGGAGAGGCAGGGTATTCTGAATTATCTGGTCGAGGTTGGCGGGGAAGTGCGAGGGCGGGGACACAACAAGCGGGGCATTCCGTGGCAGATTGCCATCGAGAAGCCCCATACTGGCATTCGGGCCGTGCAACAGGTCATTGCAGTTCATGAGGTCAGCGTAGCGACCTCGGGCGACTACCGGAACTATTTCGAGCAGGACGGGCGAAGATACTCCCACACCATTGACCCGAGAACCGGTCGGCCGGTGAATCACACCCTGGCTTCAGTGACGGTGCTGAGCCCGTCGGCCATGCACGCCGACGCCATGGCGACCGGGCTCATGGTAATGGGGCCCGACGCGGGTTATGCGCTCGCCGAACGCGAGGCGCTGGCAGCGGTTTTCATCGTCAGGACGGAAGACGGCTTTGTCAGCAGAGCCAGTCCGGCCTTCGCGCGCTATGGCGACGGAGATAGCTCATGACCATCTTCATCGCCATCCTGGTCTTCTCTCTCGCCGTTCTGCTCATGAGTCTGGGCGTGATCGTCAGTGGCCGCCGCATCCAGGGCAGTTGTGGCGGACTGAGCAACATCCCGGGTATCGAATCCGACTGCGGGGGCAGGTGCCGCCACCAGCGCGGCGACCAGGGTGCAATGTGTCGCCGCGGAGCGAAAGTCACCGCAGCGAATGATCGACGGAGATGTGGCCGTCACGGGACTGCACCAGCGCCCGACAGAACAGGTGCCAGGAGCACCTGACAGGAGCAACGATGGCAAGACCCGATGCCGTGAAAGACTACATGTCCGGGGTCGTGGTGAAGTTCACCCCGGACATGGACGTGTTGCAGGCCCTGCACCTGCTTCTGGAAAAGGAGGCGCCCGGGGGGCCGGTTCTCGACAACCTGGGCAACCTGATAGGCATACTCTCCGAGAAGGACTGCCTCCCCGCCGCCCTGAGCGCAAGCTACCACGAGCACTGGGGCGGCCGGGTGTCAGAGTTCATGCACAGGGAGGTGGAAACGGTCGAGGCCAGCGCAAGTATCGCGGACGTGGCGAAGCTGTTCACACAACGGGAATACAAACATTTCCCGGTCATGCAGGAGAATCGGCTCGTCGGCCAAATCAGCCGTCGTCAGATTCTGCTGGCGCTGGAACAACTGCGCCAGGAGACCGGCTGAACACTCACCACCGGTCTCTCCGCGACACCAGACGGCGGGAAGGGACCCTTAGGACAGCAACAGACCCGGGAGATCCATGCCAATGCGCTTCAAGAAGACACGGGACGTGCTGGCGCACGTCGGCAACTTCCACCGGGCAATCAGCGCCAGGTGTGACCAGATCTCCAGCGAGACGGACGCGAAACGCCTCAAGCTGTTGTTGGATTACGTGAGCGAGAGGGAGGCGCAGCTGGCCGACGCCGTGACAGTGTTCACAGAGAAGACGCCCGATCGCGTGCTGGATACCTGGTTCCAATACACCAGCGATGATGCCCCCATCCAACGCCTGCTGGACTCGGACATGCGACCGGACATGACGGCGGATGACCTCATGCGTGTCACCATGGAGATCAGCGATCATTTCGGAACCCTGTACAAGGACATCGCCGCGGCCGCAGAGACGGATGCAGTGCGCGCCGTGTTCCAGAACCTGCTCCAGGAACAGCAGAAAGGGAAGGAGAAGCTGGCGCGCAACTTTCAGATGTTTGCGGACCTTTGAGCACAGGATGCCGCTCGCAGTCCGCCGGTGCCGAACTCAACCGCGGTCGGCGGCGGGTCGCAGGCCTTGCTCGATGGGAGGAGAAGCCCGCTTACCGAAAAGTTGCTGAACAGCAGTAACAAGACGACTTGGAGAAACGGCTATGCAGCTAGGCATGATTGGATTGGGACGCATGGGCGCCAATATGGTGCGCAGACTCCAGCGTAGCGGACACGAGTGCGTGGTCTTCGACATGAACGCCGACGCTGTGGCGGAGATGGAAAAGGAGGGAGCCGTCGGCGCCAGGGACCTGAACGAGTTCGTCACCAAGCTCACCAAACCGCGTGCCGCTTGGATCATGGTGCCCGCGGCCGTGGTCGATCAAACCGTCGACGCCCTGACCGAGTTGCTGGAAGCCGATGACATCATCATCGACGGTGGCAACTCGTATTACAAAGACGACATTGCCCGCGCCGAGAAACTGCGGCCAAAACAAATGCACTACGTGGACGTGGGCACCAGCGGCGGTGTGTTCGGGCTGGAACGCGGCTATTGTCTGATGATAGGCGGCGAGACCGAAACCGTCAGGCATCTCGACCCCATTTTTGAGTCCCTCGCTCCCGGCATCGGCCAGATAGACCGCACGGCCGGACGCTCGGGCAACCCCAGCGCCTCCGAGCGAGGCTACCTGCACTGTGGCGCCCACGGGGCAGGTCACTTCGTGAAGATGGTGCACAACGGCATCGAGTACGGCCTGATGGCCGCTTACGCCGAGGGCCTCAACATCCTGCGCCACGCGAACGTGGGCAAGGCGGACCACGAGGTGGATGCCGAAACCACGCCGCTGCGCAACCCCAGGGAGTTTCAATATGACATTGATGTGGCGGAGGTGGCAGAGGTCTGGCGACGCGGAAGCGTCGTGGCTTCGTGGCTGCTGGATCTGACCGCAAACGCCCTGCGGGCAGATCCGGACCTTGCCGACTTCTCAGGTCGTGTCTCAGACTCGGGCGAGGGACGGTGGACCAGCATCGCTGCCATCGAGTCGGGTGCGCCGGCGCCGCTGCTTACCACGGCTCTCTACAACCGCTTCACCTCCAGAGGTGAAGCCGACTTCGCCGATAAGATCCTGTCCGCCATGCGCTTCCAGTTCGGCGGCCATCACGAAAAACCGAAGAGCTGACAGCAGCCAGGACCGGAGCACCTTTACCATGTCGGACACCACGCCCGCGAGAAACGCCCAGACGGCATCCCCCTGCGTCATGGTCATATTCGGTGCGGGCGGCGATCTCACCAAGCGGAAGCTGCTGCCTTCCCTGTACAATCTCTCCGTAAGCGGACTGTTGCCGGAGCGTTTCGGCGTGGTCGCCGTTGACCGTCTCGAAATCAACAGCGAGGCCTTCCGGGACCGCATGTCCGAGGACATCCGCACCCATGTGGGCGGCGATTTCAAGCAGGACATCTGGGATGATCTGGTCCGACGCCTCTTCTACGTCCAGGGGGATTTCAAGGATTCCGCCTCCTACGAGCACCTTGGAGGCCTGCTCGAGCAGATAGACGGGGAAATGGGCACGCCGGGCAGCTACCTGTTCTACCTGGCGACGCCGCCCCGCTTCTTCGGTGAGATTACCCGCCAACTGGGCGCAGCAGGCCTGGCCAAGGAGACTGATTCCGTGTGGCGCCGGGTCATCATCGAGAAGCCCTTCGGGAACGACTTGGACTCAGCGAAGGCACTCAACCGAGAGCTTCACGACAGCCTGGAAGAAACCCAGATCTATCGCATCGATCATTACCTGGGTAAGGAGACGGTGCAGAACATTCTGGTCTTTCGTTTCGCCAACGGCATCACCGAGCCCATCTGGAACCATCTGCACATCGACCACGTGCAGATCACGGTCGCCGAGTCGGTCGGCGTCGAGCATCGAGCCAGCTACTACGAGGAAGCCGGCGCCTTGCGGGACATGATTCCCAACCATTTGCTGGTGCTCCTGTCGGTTATCGCCATGGAGCCCCCGAACTCATTCCAGGCCAACGCCGTGCGAATCGAGGGCAACAAGGTGCTGAAGGCCATCACGCCCCTCAGCCCGGAGGATGTGCTCACCCATGCGGTACGCGGGCAGTACGCCGCCGGCGCCATGCCCGACGGCGAGCAGGTACAGGCTTATCGGTCCTCACCGGGGGTGGCGTCTGATTCCCACACGGAGACGTTTGCCGCGGCGAAGCTGATGATCGACAACTGGCGGTGGGCCGGCGTGCCGTTTTATCTGCGCACCGGCAAGCGCCTGGCCGCCCACTACACCGAGATCGCCATCCAGTACCGCAGGGCTCCCTTCATCATGTTTCGGAATACGCCGGTGGAACACGTGCGGCCCAACACCATGGTCCTCCGCATCCAACCGAGTGAAGGCATAGAGCTCAGCTTCGGCGCAAAGCTGCCCGGGCCATCCATGAATCTAGGCAACGTGGAGATGGACTTCTGCTATGCGGACTATTTTGGCAATCCGCCGACGACAGGCTACGAGACCCTCATCTACGACTGCATGAACGGGGATGCCACCTTGTTCAAGCATGCTGAAACCGTGGAGGCAGGATGGGAGTTCGTACAGCCCATACTCGACGTCTGGCATGCCCTGCCCCCCCGCGACTTCCCCAACTACGCGGCCGGGTCATGGGGACCCAAGCCGGCCGGCGAGTTGCTGCGCCGGGACGGCCGTCAGTGGCGCCGAATCACACCGTCGCGACGAGACCGTGCCACCTGACTGAGACCCTGCCGACCGGCCGACGACGAGAAACATGGGAGAAGCGTTGCACACCGCCCGCTGGCACGTTCTCATGGACCCGGAATCGGTGGCCCAGGAAGCGGCTTTCCGGATACTGTCAGCAGCGAAAGCAGCCATAGCCGAGCGCGGGGTTTTCCGTCTCGTCCTTTCCGGCGGCCACACGCCGGAGCGGGCCTACCGCTTCCTTTCGCAGGCCGAGGCCGACTGGGCTAACTGGGAGATCTACTTCGGCGACGAGCGCTGCCTGCCCGCGGACGACCGCGAGCGGAACAGCGTCATGGCCGCACAGACCTGGCTTGACCTGGTCCCCATACCTTCCCACCGGATCCACGCCATGCCGGCGGAGCTGGGCGCCGACCGCGCGGCGAAGGAGTATGCACGTCTCGTCAGGGAAGCTCTGCCATTCGACATGGTGCTTCTGGGCATGGGCGAAGACGGCCATACAGCGAGCCTGTTTCCGGGTCAGGAACATCCGAGAGACGAGCTGGTTCACGCCGTGCACAACGCACCGAAGCCGCCGCCTGACAGAGTCACGCTGAGCGCGCCGGCACTCGGGGACACGAGACAGATTCTGCTGCTCGTAACCGGCAGCAGCAAACGCCCCGCCATCCAGGCCTGGTGCCAGGGCGAGCCGGTGCCCATCGCCAGGATAGAGGGCATGTCACTCATGGAGGTGCTAACGGATCAAAAAGCGGGTCTGTAGCTATCAGCCTCCTCACCTGAAACAAGGATCTCGCACGAACATGATGGCTTCTCAACCACAACAAAAGCTGAAGCGTATTGCCTTTGTCTCCACCCGCATAGCCGGCACGGACGGTGTCTCCCTGGAGATAGAGAAATGGGCCCGGGTCATCGAGCGAATGGGCATGGAGTGTTACTACATCGCAGGCGAATGCGACCGCCCGCCGGAGATCAGCGCGGTTATTCCGGAGGCGCACTTCACCCATCCGAAGATCAAGGAAATCACAGATCAGGCATTCGCATCGGAGGCAAGAACAGCACAGCTCTCCGACGATATTCTGTGGATGACCATGGTCATCCGCAATAAGCTGAACGAGGCGCTGGAGAAGTTTCGCATCGACGCCATGATCGCCGAGAACGCCCTGACCATTCCTATGAACGTGCCACTGGGAATTGCCATCGTGCATTCCGTGTTGGAGAACGGCATCGGCTGTCTGGCCCACCACCATGACTTTCGCTGGGAGCGGGTCCGCTTCCTCACCAGCGCCATTGATGACGTGCTGCAGTATGCGTTCCCGCCGGCGCTGCCGCAGATTCAGCACGTGGTCATCAACTCACAGGCCGGCGAGGAGTTCAGCCGGCGCACGGGGCTCTCATGCCGAATCATCCCCAACGTGATGGATTTCGACACCCCTCCTCCGGAACCGGACGACTATGCGCGCGGATTCCGCAGTGCCATCGGTATGGCATCCGACGAGCTGTTGATTCTTCAGCCGACCCGGGTGGTCGCCCGCAAGGGCATCGAGCACTCCATCGAGCTGGTGAAGCGCCTCGAGCCGACGCAGGCAAAGCTCGTGGTCACTCATGCCTCCGGTGACGAAGGTGGTGCCTACCTCCAACGTATCCGGGAATTCGCGAGCTTCATGGGCGTGCAGCTCGTCTTCGCCGACGACCGCATAGGCGAGGAACGCGGGACTGCCGCCGACGGGAAGCCGCTGTACACCATCGCCGATGCTTATTCCCAGGCCGATCTCGTTGCCTACCCTTCAGAGTATGAAGGCTTCGGCAACGCATTTCTGGAAGCCATCTACTACAAGAAGCCCGTGGTCTGTAACCGCTACGCCATCTATCGCACGGACATCGAGCCGTGCGGTTTCGAGCCCATTCTTTTTGATGGCTTTCTTACTCAGAAGACTATCGCGGAAATCAGACGCGTGCTTGACAACGACGCCGAGCGGCAGGAAAGGGTCGAACATAACTATCAGGTGGCCAAACGATTCTTCGGGCTCGACGTGGTACAGCAGGAGCTCGAATTCGCCCTGTTGCGGCCGCAGAATATCTACCGGTTGTTGAAGCACCAACAACGGGCTGCGCACGTCTTTGTGGAGCCCAGGCCCAAGGACTGAGGCCGATTGAGACACGGCGGCGGACCCCGTCCGTGCCGAGCAAGCGAGGGGTATTCGCACACAAAGGAAAGCTCAGCGCCCGCTACCTCGACCAGGTGCGGCAGAAACGTGGCGGTTCTTCTTCGGGCCAGAAGCCTCGGATGGGAGTCCCGATGGTTAGGTTGACGCACTGCAGCGGGTTGCGACCGTTGAAGTCACACCGTTGAAACAGCCCGTGCGTAATGTGTCCCGCTTCGAGTAAAGAGCGCGGGGGACTCAGAAGTTGAGCCAGTGCTGAGCATCCGGCTCCAATGCAGAACGATCCTAGCCCGGATTTCTCACCGGGATTCGGAATCTTGGGTCGGTCTGGCAAAGCAGATTGGCCGATCGTCCGCAGAGGCATAGCGGGACTATGTCTCAAGGAGGATGGGTCAAGATGCAAAGCCAGAGTGGGCCAAGAACCGAATAGGACGGCTTGTTTATCAGGAAGACCGGCTTGGTGAAGCCAATGTGTTGAGTTTGCGAACATCATCTGCGATCCACGGTCCGCCTGGTGAGAAATCCGGGCTAGGTTGGCCTCACATACGGTATGTGGGCTCGAGTGCAGAGATTATGAGCGTGCGCCGACAGACAGCCCGGTCGGTGTAGCTACAAACACGAGGAGGAAGAAAATGGACGACAAGACCGTTGAATCTGCCGTGCAGGGGGGGCCCTTGAGCGCCGATGAGCTGCGCAGGATGGACGCCTACTGGCGAGCCTGCAACTACCTATCCGCCGGCATGATCTACCTGAAGGAAAACCCGCTCCTCAGGGAGCCGCTCAAGCCGGAGCATATCAAGAACCGCCTGCTTGGCCATTGGGGAGCCAGCCCGGGCCTCTCGTTCATGTACGTGCACATGAACCGGATCATCAACAAGCACGATCTCGACGCCATCTTTCTTGCCGGACCCGGCCATGGTGCGCCCGGGGTGCTCTCCCCCGTGTATCTGGAAGGCACCTATTCCGAGGTTTACCCGGAAAAGAGCGAAGACGAAGAAGGCATGCGGCGCTTCTTCAAGCAGTTCTCCTTTCCCGGCGGCATCGGCAGTCACTGCACGCCGGAGACCCCGGGCTCGATTCACGAGGGCGGCGAGCTGGGATACAGCGTCTCCCACGCCTTCGGCGCGGCCTACGACAACCCGGATCTGGTGGTGGTCGTCGCCGTGGGGGACGGCGAATCCGAGACCGGACCGCTGGCAACCTCCTGGCACTCCAACAAGTTCATCAACCCGATTCGGGATGGCGCCGTGCTGCCCATCCTGCACCTGAACGGCTACAAGATTAACAATCCGACCCTGCTGTCTCGAATTCCACACGATGAGCTGGAAAACCTGTTCAAGGGCTACGGCTGGAAGCCCTACTTCGTGGAGGGAGACGACCCGGCCATCATGCACCAACGCATGGCTGAGACACTGGACAATTGCCTGTCGGACATTCAGAGCATCCAGAAACAGGCCCGCCAGAGCGGAAAGGCGACTCGCGGCCATTGGCCCATGATCGTACTTCGCACCCCGAAAGGTTGGACCGGGCCCAAGCAGGTGGACGGCCGCAAGGTGGAGGGCTTCTGGCGCGCCCATCAGGTGCCGCTCTCGGGAATGCACGACAATCCGGCGCACCTGAAACAGCTCGAGGAATGGATGAAGAGCTACAAGCCGGATGAGCTGTTCGACGAGAACGGCCGACTGGTCCCGGAGCTCAAGGCGCTTGCGCCTCAGGGCTTGCGGCGCATGAGCGCCAGTCACCACGCCAACGGCGGCCTGCTGCGCAAGGACCTGCGCATGCCGAACTTCCGGGATTACGCCAAGGCCATCGCGAAGCCGGCCCAGGTCTCCCATGAGAACACCCGGCCCTTGGGTGTATTCCTGCGCGACGTCATGCGCAGGAACATGGAGAACTTCCGCGTCTTCGGACCGGACGAGAATACGTCCAACAAGCTGGACGCCATTTACGAGACCAGCAAAAAGCTCTGGCTGGCAGACTACCTTCCCGAGGACGAGGACGGCGGCGAGCTGTCACCCGATGGTAGGGTAATGGAGATGCTCTCCGAGCACACTCTTACAGGCTGGTACGAAGGCTATGTGCTCACCGGTCGACATGGCTTTTTTTCCACCTACGAAGCCTTCGTGCATGTGGTTGACTCCATGTTCAACCAGCACGCCAAGTGGCTGGCCATCTGCGAGGAGATACCGTGGCGCGCACCAGTCGCGTCCATAAACCTGCTCATTACCTCTACCGTGTGGCGCCAGGACCACAACGGCTTTACGCACCAGGATCCGGGATTCCTCGACGTCGTCGTGAACAAGAACCCCGAGGTCACGCGCATCTACCTGCCGCCCGACGTCAATTCTCTGCTCTCCGTGACGGACCACTGCCTGCGCAGCCACAACGACATCAATGTCATCGTCTCGGACAAACAGAACCATCTTCAGTACCTGGACATGGATGCCGCCGTAAAGCACTGCACCAAGGGCATCGGCATCTGGGATTGGGCAAGCAACGACCAGGGCAGCGAGCCAGACGTGGTCATGGTCGGCTGCGGCGACATCCCCACCAAAGAGGCCCTGGCCGCTACCGCATTGCTGCGCGAGCACTTCGAGGACCTGAAGATCCGCTTCATCAATGTGGTGGATCTGTTCCGCATGGCCCCGGAAGGCGAGCACCCGCACGGCCTGTCGGACAGGGACTTCGACAGCCTTTTCACCGTGGACAAGCCGATAATCTTCAACTTCCACGGTTATCCGTGGCTGCTGCATCGCTTGGCTTACCGCCGGACCAATCACCGCAATCTGCACGTACGCGGCTACAAGGAGAAAGGCAACATCAACACCCCGATGGAGCTGGCCATCAACAACGAGATCGACCGTTTCAGTCTGGGTATCGATGTCATTAATCGGGTCCCCCGGCTGCAGGTGGCCGGCGCCCATGTCAAGGAGAAGCTGCGGGACATGCAGATAGACTGCCGCAACTACGCCTATGAGCACGGCGTGGACATGCCTGAAATAAACAACTGGACGTGGCCTTTTTAACCCGGCCTCTGCGTAACTCGGTCGCCGACGCAGAGCAGACGCGAGCAGGAAATTAGCAACCACGGGGTACACGGGGCAAGAGCGAACTGTCTCCTCTGCTCCCCGTTTACCTCGTGTTCCCCGTGATTAACATCTCTTCAGTATTCCCGAATCGGGCTGCGTGCCCGATGCCAAGGTAGAGGGTAAAGACATGGCGCAACCCGCGGAAAAAATGGACAAGGCCGCCAAGGCCTCGAACGCGAGCAAGGAGAATGAGCGAACCCGAACCGGGCTCAGCGTGGAGGCGTTGAAGCGCGCCATTACCGACAACCTTTTCTACACCCAGGGCAGGTTTCACGATGTCGCCACGCCTTATGACCACTACATGGCCCTGGCATACGCCGTTCGCGATCGCCTTCTGCACCGCTGGATCGGCACGGCCAAGACCGCCAAGAACACCAAGGCCCGCACGGTCTGTTACCTGTCCGCAGAGTTTCTGATGGGCCCACAACTCGGAAACAATCTCATCAACCTGGATATCTACGACAACGTGAAGGAGGCTGTGGAAGGGCTGGGCCTGGACCTGGATGAGCTAATAGAACAGGAAGAAGAGCCCGGGCTGGGCAATGGGGGGCTCGGCCGACTCGCTGCTTGCTACCTGGACTCTCTCTCGACTCTCCAGATCCCTGCGATCGGCTACGGCATTCTGTACGAGTACGGCATTTTCGACCAAAAGATAGAGGACGGCTGGCAGATCGAGCTCACCGACAAATGGATGCGCTACGGAAGCCCGTGGGGCATCATCCGGCCGAAGATCGG
>JASJBY010000300.1 GCA_030066245.1 Gammaproteobacteria bacterium | reverse complement strand
TGATAGCTAACTCAGGCAGCCTCGTGCTACCCCGAGCGACCGCGCGAACCGCTCGCCTTGGAAAGTATAGGTAGTCGTCATCCAGAAACAGCATTCTCTGCGAGCACCGAATCTCTGTTGGGCACGCTTCGCTTTGCCCAACCTACTCGAGAAACAGTTTCTTACCGTAGGTTGGGCAAAGGCGCGAAAGCGCCGTGTATTGCACGCGCCCTTGACCCGTGGCCCGGTTCAGAGCAACCTTCTGACTCCTACTTGCCGTTCGATAGCCTATCCGTGACATGAAGACTTCCGGTTTCGTCGGGTCGAGAACGAGACGTTCGAAGCCCGCCTCGGCGGGCGATACCAGTCCGGCGACCGCAATCCGGCCGAAGCTATTATGGGTGGGCCAACTCGACTAGGAGGCGCTACCATGGCCGCTCCGAAACTCTTGAGATCGCTCCTCAGGCCCTTCGTTGCGGGGTTGATAGCACTACTTCCGATTGGTCTGACTGTCGCGATCATCGCCTGGCTCGCGGCAATCGTCACCGACCTCGTCGGACCTGGCAGCGCTCTTGGATCGATGCTGAAGCGTTTCGGCTGGAATATCGGCGCCACCGAAACAGGAGCCTATCTCGGGGGTGTCCTGACCGCGATGGTACTCATATACGTTCTTGGTTTGATCGTCGAGTCCCGGCTAAAGGGTCGCTGGGAAACCGTGACGGGCGGTATACTATCGAAGCTGCCGTTGGTCAGAACCATCTACGATGCCTCGAAAAAGATCGTCCAGATGGCGGAGCCCAGAGATAGCCCGGACATCCAGGCCATGACCCCGGTTCTGGTTCAATTCGGCGGAGAAGATGGAACCAGCTTTCCAGCCTTCCTGCCCACGTCGGAATCGGTCACCATCCAGGGCAACGAATACCAGGTCATCATGATACCCACCGCTCCGGTGCCCTTTGGGGGGGCCATTATGTGCGTTCCTAAGAATTCGGTCACCAAGCTCGACTGCGGCATTGATGGGCTGTTCAACATCTACATGTCGATGGGAACGACGGTTCCCGAGGTTTTCAACCAACAGTCGCTACCCAAGACCAGGGAGAGATGAGCGGAGGTTACTGAGCACGATGTCCGTTCACTTTCTGGACGCCATTCCCATCTGGGTGCTCTACCTGGGCCTCGGGCTCCTTTTCTGGGCCGCCGTGGAAGGCGGCTACTTCCTCGGCGAACGGCGGCAGCGGAGCACCGACTATGTCGACGAGAGCCGGACGGCCCAGGCCGGCATCGTATTGGGCGCCATGCTCGCGCTTGCGGGGTTCATGCTCGGATTCACCTATTCCATGGCCGGCTCGCAATTCGACTCTCGCAGGCAGCTCGTGATCGACGACGTCAACGCCATCGGCACGGCCTTTCTGCGCACTGCATACCTGCCGGAACCGCAGCGAACCACCAGTCGCAAGCTTTTCTCTGAGTATGTGGCGGGACGAGACACGCTCTTCGTCGAGTCTCGTGAAGCGAAGCTGGACCGGGCTGAGCAACTGCAACAGCAGCTGTGGGACGAAGCGACGGCCCTGGCTCGCAAAACACCCACCCCCGTGATCTCTCTCTACATCCAGTCGTTGAACGAGCTGATTGATCTGCACGGCAAGCGCGTCTACGTCGAGTCTTGGGTGCGTATTCCGGATATGGTGATTGCGACCCTTGCGCTGCTCTCCATCCTGATGATGGTCCTAACCGGCTACCTGCTGGGTCTGCGCGAGCGCCGCTACGGGTTCCCGACTGTAGTCATGATGCTCACTTATGCCACCGTGTTCTTGCTGGTCATCGACCTGGACCGCCCCGTAAGGGGCCTGTTCTACGTCGACCAGGAGCCGATGGTTCAGCTTGGCACCAGTGTACAGCGCGAGATGACACGCGACCCTGCAGTAAGCGTGACGCCTTGAGGGAAGGCGTGAGCTAAGGAGCCGGCTCTCGTGGTCTGCTCCTGGTAAACGGCAGTATCACGTTCCACCATTGCGCCTGCAAGAATATGACCATAGTATTATGCCCATAGGCATCATTCGAGTTGCTGGAGACTGGTCATGGAACGCACGGTATCCAAGTCCAAGCTTAAGGCCCATGCCCTGGAGTACTTCCGTGAAGTACAGCGAACGGGGCAGGAACTGATTGTCACGGACCACGGGAAGCCGGTACTGAAGATTATTCCGTATAGGGAAGATCCGCAGGAAGCGCTGCGTGGACTGAAGGGCAGTGTGGTTCGATACGAAGAGCCGACCGAACCCATCGCGCCAGAAGACTGGAAATCTCTGCGGTGATTGTCCTGGATACCCACGCCTGGCTATGGTGGGTCTCCGGATCGGAATCTCTATCGGCTCCAGCCAGACAGGCCATCGAGCACCACGTCTCGCAGCGAACCGTCCATATTTCCGCCATTAGCACATTGGAAGTGGCCTTACTGGTAAATCGCGGGCGCCTCGAACTGACTATGGAGGTGGCGGATTGGATCGCAAACTCGGAGGCTTTGCCGTTCTTACGTTTCGTACCCGTAACGAATCAGATTGCCGTGCGCTCGGTTAACCTTCCGAATGGTCTTCACAGCGATCCAGCGGACCGGATGATCATTGCGACAACGCTCTTTCTCGGTGCGAGCCTCGTGACGAAGGATGAAAGAATCCGAAACTACCCTCACGTCGAGACAATCTGGTAGGACAGCTCAGAAGAATTACCGCAGTGCGCCGCCTGGCGCGAGGTAGTGACGTCGCCGTGCCAGTGTTTCGCCACTATGGTCAACGTGGCCAGGTGCCACAGCGGAGCTGAAGCGGCACTCACTCAGCGCATGAGCCTCTGCCGAGTGAAGGCGCTGAGGCTCGCGCTGACCATCTCGACAGGCTCCTAATTGTCGCCTTTCTCGACGGTCGCCCCCGCCTGCGATGCCAAAACCACTACCTCGTCACCCGGTGCCGGTGTCCAACCCGCCGTTCCACGCCTGCTAACCCGCTCGCCGCTTGACGCATTTCCCGAACTCAGGGCAACCTCTGATCCGCAAGATGGACTTAACAGTCTGTCGCATTCCGTTCAAACTGGCGCGACCTACGAAACCGTCCGCGACGGCGCGTTCAGGGCGCGCCCCGCGAGTCATAGGAGCTCCATGGGTTGGTTCAAAGCGGTTCGTTGAAAACGATCGTCACGCCCAAAGATCTCCGAGCGGAAAACTAATCGCCTCGAAGGGCGGTTGGCGTACCGGTTCGTCCTGCTTGAGGGTTTCGAGCAGCAGCCAGTGGGCGTCGTCCTGCAGGCGATAGACCTCCAGCGTACGGGCATCGGGGTCTACCAGCCACAAGTGAGGAACGCCCTCACGGGCGTAGATCGGCATCTTAACGGCGCGGTCTGTGCGTGCGGTGGCGGGGGAAAGGATCTCGCAGGCCCAGTCCGGAGCCAGCTCGAACCAAGCGGTTTCGGGCAGGTTGGGGAGCCGCTCGCGGCGCCACCCCGCCAAATCCGGGACTATGATGTCGGCGCCAAGATGCAGCTCTGGCTCATCGAGGATCCACCATCCGCCTGGGCCGTCTCTACCGCCGTCGAACGGTCCGCCAATCAGGTACCCCAGCGCAGAGTAGGCCCGCGCGTGGCGTGGCGAGGGGCGCGGGTGGGTGTACAGCTCGCCGGCGAGGATTTCGCCCACCAAGTGTTCCGGCAGGGCGACGATATGCTCGTAGCTGGGTTTGCGGCGCGCAGGGTCCGACATAGCTGAGTACTCAGAGGTTATTGCGAAGGATCATAGCAGCTTACGGTGTCGGGGCGCTTGGCGTGAGGGCAGGTAGTCCCGTTTGCGAAGGCATCCTTGCCCGGGGAGACAAAACGTAAGACGGCGACTTGCCTTTGACGACGAGAAGCACTGGCCAGATCGGTCTTGCTTGCTGCACAATCCGACGATGCGTTGGTGGGTAGGCAGTTGGAACAGACGGAAATATCGCCATGCGTTCCAGTGGGAGATGACCTCCGTGGTAGGAATGACTGAAGGGCCGATGGTCAGATTCTCTCGGGCATTGCTTCCTGTTTCACTTCTGTTACTGGTCCTTGTAACGTCGCCACTCGTCGCGTTGGCCCAGGATAACAAGGCCGATTTCGACCCCTACCCGTTGCGGCCAGCGGACACCTCAAGCCCACGGGACACCCTGCGCAGCTTCCTGACGAACGCGAGCAAGGTCATCGAAGACAGGCGTCGAGGTCCGGATGCCAGGAGCGCAGCGCACTTCACGGCCCACGACCGCGCCTTACAGACTTGAATACCCGGCTTAGTCGCTGGTAATCCGCTTCAGCCCGCTTGAGCGCTGCCCTGGCCTCCGCAAGCTGCCCCTGGACGGCCAGCAGGTTCACTTCAAAATCACGGGGGTCGATGCGGGCAAGGACATCGCCGGCCTTGACCGTATCGCCGACGATCACGGGGCGCGTGATCAGGGGGCCGGCCACACGGAAGGAGAGATTGACTTCCTGAGTTGCCTTCGCCCGCCCGGGAAACGACATCTATCCCCCTAACCACCAATCAGTACGAAGTCCGCGGGTACTCAGCGAGGCTGCCGTGAATGCGAGCGGCACCCACGACAGCCGTCTTTCGCCTGGGTTTTGCGCAATGGATAGCATGGGTTATGCTGCTGCGCCCGTATGCGGGAAACAATTGCCACAAAGGAGAGCCGCCCGTGAGCACCAGCAACGAACTTGGAACACCGGGCATACTCCGCTCCGAGCTCGCTCTGTGGGTGGGCGCCCTAACCACAGTCGTCTTCACCCTCTTCGGGGGGGCACTGCTCTCTGATCTCTCCAACCCCCTGTGGTCAAGCGTCCTTTTTGCTTGGCTGTTTCTGGTCATGCTGTGGCTTGCCTTCGGCGTCGTGCGGCATGCCGACAGCCTGGCGGTCCTGCTCGGCGAGCCGTACGGCACCCTTATTCTGACCGTCTCCGTCATCAGCATCGAGGTGATCATGATCGCGGCTATCATGCTCACCGGCGAGAACAATCCGACCCTTGCCCGCGACACCCTGTTCTCAGTCCTCATGATCGTGCTGAACGGCATGGTGGGGTTCACGCTGTTAGTGGGCGCCCTGCGCCATGGCCAACAGGTCTATAACCTGAAAGGGGCTGCGGCCTATCTGGCGGTGATCATCCCCCTTGCCGGGCTGGGCATTGTGCTGCCGCGCTACACGACCTCCGCACCGGGGGGTGAGGCATCGCCCTTGATGGCAGTATTCCTGATCCTCATGTCTGTCGGCCTCTGGGGGGTATTTCTCGCCATCCAGACCATGCGCCACCGTTCCTTCTTCCTGCAACCTGAGATATCGGGGACGGAGGGTGAGGACCCAGGCCATGGCCACGGTGATTTAGTCGTCCGATCCCTGGCCTATCACGCCGTACTACTGCCGTTGACCATGTTACCCATCGTGCTGTTGTCGAAGAAGATGGCGGCCCTGGTTGATCACGGCATCGCCACCCTGGGCGCACCCCAGGCATTAGGGGGATTCCTTGTGGCAATCCTCGTCCTCTCACCTGAGGGCCTGGCCGCGGTCAAGGCGGCCGTGTCGAACAAGCTGCAGCGGACCATGAACATTGCCCTCGGCTCCGCCCTTGCTACCATCGGGCTCACGATCCCCGCGGTCCTGGGTATCGGCCTGGTAACTGGCAAGCGGGTGGAGCTGGGGCTGGAGAATGCGGAGGCCCATCTGTTGCTGGTTACGCTGCTGGTCTCTGTGGTGAACTTCAACACCGAGCGCACCAATGTGCTGCAGGGCTTCGTACATCTGATTCTGTTCCTGGCATATATCGTCCTCATCTTCGACTGACGGGACACGCACCCTCGTCGATGAGAAGACAGGTCAGGAGCTCGCGGCCGTCTACGTGCCGACGACGCCCAATCCGACAAACGGCTACCTGGAGCTGGTACCGGTGGATGAGCTGGTCTCCACGGACTGGACCCTGGACGAGGCCATGAATTTCGTGATCTCGGGCGGCGCCATCGCGCGTGACAAGATTGCGTTCTCAAACGCTCAGCAGAAGAAATAAGAGACGCAATCAGGTGTTCACGTTGAGCGACTAGCGGGTGACAGCATTGCGAGCGAGTACCTCGCCAGGGCTGTGACGCAGCAACAATGAGAATCCTTGAGGAGGTTTGAGATGCGACGGCCAATGGCGTGGATCCGATTCATGTTCGAGCGAGCGTTGCTGCGGGGGCTCCAATACCGCCTCATGCTCGCCGTTGCAGTGGTCGCGACGGTCGCCGTCGTCGGTGGCGCCATGGTCGTGCTATTCGACCCGAGCATCTCGCAGTGGGACGAGGGCGTGTGGTGGGCGTTCCTGCGCTTGACCGATCCGGGATACCTCGGCGACGACGAGGGAGTCGTGCGGCGCTTCGTCTCCACCGTGGTGACCGTGCTCGGCTATCTGCTGTTCCTTGGCCTGTTCATCGCGATTCTCACTCAATGGCTGGAGTACACCATCTCGAAGGTGGAATCC
>JASJBY010000299.1 GCA_030066245.1 Gammaproteobacteria bacterium | reverse complement strand
AGGGAGGAGTCCCGAGCTTGCGAGGGAAGCTCCTTGACGCTCACACAGCCATGCGTACAGTTTTGGTCATGAGCTTGCTATGCCGGCCCCCTGATCTTTGTTCGCCATTTATGGGCGCTATTGCGAAGCCATCAACAAACCGGCCCTCCACCGGCCACGCGGCAACCGCGGCCACCTTCCTGCAGCTTCAGCATGCCCTCGGCATGGGCGAGCCTGGGCAACGCGGCGCGGATGAGTGCCGCCCGGACGAGTACCGCAAGGGGCTCGATATCACTGCAATGCTGGTGCAGAAAGCCTATCTGAAGCGTCGGGCCAAGAGTCCAGCATAGGTCCACGCACCGCACTTCGTCTGGCTGTAGTCTGCCTTCGTCGCAGGGTGGCTTAGCCATGCGAAATCCCCTAGACTACTGGCGTCCGGGCGAAGCGGGACGCACCCAGACGCCTTCCCTTGTCGGACTAGTGCTCCGTCAGAACCACTGTGACGGAGTACGATGGCCGCATGTTTTTTTTTGCGACGCCGCCTTAACAGGACTGGGCGCGGGGGTTATCATGCGCGCGGCATAGCAGTGCTCTGATGCTACTCGGGTGCTCAGGTGGCTGTTCCCGAGCCGGCCCGGCTTGGGCAATGAAGATTTGGAGCTTTCCCGGCAAGGGGATTCCGCATTGAAGGTTTTGGTAACGGGGGCGGCCGGCTTCATCGGCGCGGCCTTGAGCAAACGGTTGTTGAACCGGGGTGACCACGTAGTCGGCCTGGACAATCTCAACGACTACTACGACGTGGAGCTCAAGAAGGCGCGGCTCGCGCGGCTCACGGCCGCGGGAGGTTTCACCCATGTTCACCTGGACATGGCGGACCGGGACGGCATGGCGGAGCTATTCGCCCGCGAGCGTCCCCAGCGGGTCGTGAACCTGGCCGCGCAGGCTGGCGTGCGTTACTCGCTCACCAACCCCCATGCCTACGTGGACACCAACCTGGTGGGCTTTGTAAACGTCCTTGAAGGATGTCGCCATAACGGTGTCGACCATCTTGTGTTCGCGTCCTCCAGCTCGGTGTATGGCGCCAACACCCACTTGCCATTCTCGGTACACGACAACGTGGATCATCCCGTATCCCTGTATGCCGCCAGCAAGAAAGCTAACGAGCTCATGGCGCATACCTACAGTCATCTCTATGCCTTGCCAACGACGGGCCTGCGTTTCTTTACCGTGTATGGTCCGTGGGGACGGCCGGACATGGCTTTGTTCCTTTTCACCCGAAACATCTTGGCCGGCAAGCCTATCGACGTCTTCAACTACGGCAAGCACCGTCGTGATTTCACCTACATCGACGACATCGTCGAGGGGGTCGTGCGCGTCCTGGACCGCCCGGCTGAGCCAAATCCGGACTGGTCGGGGGACGACCCGGATTCGGCGACCAGTCGAGCACCCTACCGGCTGTACAACATTGGCAACAACAACGCCGTCGACCTGACGCGTTACATCGAGGTGCTGGAGGAGTGCCTTGGCCGAAAGGCGGAGCAGAATCTGCTGCCGTTGCAGCCAGGCGACGTGCCGGACACTTTTGCGGACGTGGATGACCTGGTGCGCGACTTCGACTACCGGCCGAAGACGCCTGTGGAGGAGGGGATTCGCCGATTCGTTGATTGGTACAGGGACTATTACAAGTCTTGACGAGGGCACCACGGGGCTAAAGGCAGGTCGGTCACCGGTCGATGTTTCCTCGACTACGTGTCCTTCGGGGCCACGCCAACTCTACCCCTGGATTTGCCCTGAGCAGATAACCCAATGAACGTTGAACACGACCGCAAAATCGCTGTAATTGGTTTGGGATATGTGGGCCTGCCAGTGGCCGTCGCCTTCGGCAAGCTGGGTCCCGTCGTCGGCCTCGACCAGAGTCCGGAGCGCATCGCCGAGCTTCGTCAGGGCATTGACCGCACGGGGGAGGTGGATCCTGCTGGTTTGCAGAGCAGTGACGTACGCTACACCGACGACCCGGCTGATCTGAAGGCAGCCGATTTTCACATTATCGCGGTGCCTACCCCCATCGACGAGGCCCGACAGCCCGATCTGTCCCCGTTGCTGGCGGCCTCCAGGACCGTGGGTGACCAGCTCAAGGCAGGCGACATTGTCGTCTACGAGTCCACGGTCTATCCGGGTGCCACCGAAGAGGACTGTATTCCTATTCTGGAGTCGCGTTCCGGGCTCTCCGCCGGGGTCGACTTCAGCGTCGGCTACTCCCCCGAGCGCATCAATCCAGGCGACACGGTGCACAAGCTATCCACCGTCGTGAAAGTGGTCTCCGCGCAAACGCCTGAGAGCCTGGCGACGGTTGCTGCAGTGTATGAAGCTGTCGTGGAAGCCGGTGTCCACCGGGCTTCATCCATCCGAGTGGCGGAGGCGGCCAAGGTTATCGAGAACACGCAGCGGGATCTGAACATTGCGCTCATGAACGAGCTAGCGCTGATATTCAATCGAATGAACATCGATACGCGGGACGTGCTGGCGGCGGCCCAGACCAAGTGGAACTTCCTGCCGTTCCAGCCGGGGTTGGTCGGGGGCCACTGCATCGGCGTCGATCCGTATTATCTTACGCACAAGGCCGAGCGCCTGGGATACAGCCCGCAGGTCATTCTCGCCGGGCGGCGCATCAACGACGGGCTGGGCCAGTTCGTCGCAGGCCAGATGGTCAAGCAGCTAATCGCCCAGGGTGTGCACGTGAAGGATAGCCGCGTGACCGTCCTGGGGTTGACTTTCAAAGAGAACGTGCCGGACCTGCGCAACACCAGGATCATCGACATCCTACGAGAGCTCGAGGAATACGGCGTGCGCGTGCAGGTGACCGATCCCCTGGCCGATGCCGAGGAGGCAATCGCAGAGTATGGGATCCGCGTTCTGGGGGAAGACGAGCTCGAGCCCGCTCACGGCATCGTCGCAGCCGTGGCTCACCGTCAGTATGTGGAGCGAGGCTGGACCATGGTTAGCGACCTGCTCGACGGCGGGCGCGGCGTGGTGTGCGACGTGAAGGGATTTCTGCCGAGAGAGACACGACCCGAAGGGGTGGCGTTGTGGAGGCTTTGAGACGCCGTAGCGGGCAGTCGATCGTCCTGGGCAGCCGAAAAGCACGGGCTGATGACCGCCGGACTGACAAGTATCGACAAAGGGTTTTTGAAATGAGACACGGCTGGATGGAGATAGCACTCTCGGCCTGGAGCCTGGAGCTTCGAGCCTCGCGACTTGCGCCGGGAGGCTGTCAGGAATGAACGTCGCCATGCTTGGCGTCGGCTATGTGGGCCTTGTGTCAGGGGCCTGTTTCTCCGAGTTTGGCGCCAATGTCACCTGCATCGATGTGGACGCGGACAAGATCGCACGCCTTAAGGACGGCGAGATCCCCATCTACGAGCCGGGTCTGGATGCGCTCGTGGCGCGCAACGTGGCCACCGGTCGCCTCAAGTTCACGACTAGCTACTCGCCCACGGTGTCCGAGGCAGACTTGGTGTTCATCGCTGTGGGCACACCGACCCGGCGCGGCGACGGGCACGCCGATCTCACCTATGTATTCGCCGCCGCGCGTGAGATCGCCCGCCACCTGTCCGGCTACACGGTGGTGGTCGACAAGTCCACGGTGCCGGTTGGCACGGCGCGGCAAGTCTATCGCATCATCCGCGAGGAGAATCCCGATGCGCATTTCGATGTGGCGTCCAATCCCGAGTTTCTGCGGGAAGGTGCCGCCATTTCCGATTTCATGCGCCCCGACCGGGTCGTGGTAGGCGTGGAGAGCGAGCGGGCGGAGGAACTGCTGCGGGAGCTCTACAGGCCGCTCAATCTTATCGAGACGCCCATCCTAGTGACCAATCTGGAGAGCGCAGAGCTTACCAAGTATGCGTCAAACGCCTTTCTTGCCACCAAGATCAGCTTTATCAACGAGGTTGCCAACCTGTGTGAAGCAGTCGGCGCGGACGTGCACTCGGTGGCCAAAGGGATGGGCATGGATCGTCGTATCGGGCGCAAGTTCCTGCACCCCGGCCCTGGATACGGAGGCTCCTGTTTTCCCAAGGACACACTGGCCCTGGTGCGGATCGCTCAGGAGCACGGTGTTCACACCCGAGTCGTGGAATCGGTCATCGAAGTCAACTCGGCCCAGAAGGCGCGCATGGTCGGCAAGATCCGGCGCGCGCTCGGCGGCAACGAAACGGGCAAAGTCCTGGCGGTTCTCGGGCTGACCTTCAAGCCGGAGACCGACGACATGCGCGATGCGCCCGCGCTGGCTATCCTGCCGACTTTGCTGGAGAAGGGCGCCACGATACGGGCCCACGATACGCAGGGCATGAAGGAGGCCAGGCGGCTGCTGCCCGACGGCATTGACTACTGCAGCGACATCTACAAGGCCGTGGAGGGTGCCGACGCGGTGGTGCTGCTCACGGAGTGGAATGCTTATCGCGGCCTGGATATCCAGCGCGTCAGGCAGCTGATGGCGGGCAACGTGTTCGTGGATCTGCGCAACGTCTACGAGCCGCAGCACATGCGCGACGCGGGCTTCGACTATCACAGCATAGGCAGGCCGTAGCTGAACGGCCCCAGAACCGGAACGCGGGCGCGTGCCGCCACGGCATGGTCGCCGGGACCCGTCTTTGGCCCATCAGCCAGGCGGTGAACAAGCACTTCTGCCTGTCGACGATAAGCCGCTGGTCTACTATCCACTGTCCACCCTAATGCTCGCTGGCATTGAGGAGGTGCCGATCATCACCACCCCCCATGACCAGTCCCTATTTCTGCAGCTCTTGAGCGGCGACGGCCAGTGAGACATGAGACTGCAGTTCGCGACGCAGGCGGCGCCCGAGGGAATTGCGCAGGCCTTCATCATTGGCCGGGATTTCATTGCCGGCAGCCGATGCTGCCTGACTCTGGGTGGCAACCTCTTTTGCCGCCAGGGACTCACACGCTTGCTGGAGCGGGGCGAAACCTTCGTGGAGCGGCTGGGGCGAGGCGCCGCCTGGCTGGACAGGGGTACCTGTAAGGGGGTGCTGGGCGGCTTCCATTCCCAGGAACCCAACGCCCAGGGCAAGCTGGTATTCTTACTTGAGGGGGAAGTCTTCGACGTGGCGGTGGATATCCGGGCTGGGTCCCCCACCTGGGGGCGCTGGACCGTTCAGATCCTGTCCGGGGAAAACCGGCGCCAGCTCTATATCCCCGCGGCTTACGCCCGCGGTTTCTGGGCCACAAGTGAGGATTCCCTGGTTCTGCACAAGTGCACCGCCCCATAAGATGCGGCGGCGAAAGGTGCTATCCGCTGGGATGATTCTGACATCGGCATCACGTGGCGGTGACCGACGTGGTGTCTGAGAAGGGTCGCGCTGCGCCGTTCCTGAGGAACATCAGGGAGGACGGGCTGCCTATTGAACAGTAGCTTGCACGCTCGGTCCAAGGGCGCCCGCGCCGTGCCAGGGTTGGCAGACCGGTGCTCACCGCGTATGCGAGCGCACCTTATGTAAGCCGCTACTGCGCAGGCTGTCGTGCCCCGGGGCCGTGTGTCTCTTGGAAGCTGTGAGCTGCTCTGTTCCTTCGGCAGCGAATCGTGTCGGTTGGTCTGATAAGTGTTAGGATCTAGCGGGTTTCCCAATACAGGGATGAGTGGTCCGGGCCGCAGATCTCGTGCCTAGCGCAGTTTCTGACTTGCGTGCATTCAGCCGTGCGGTTGTTTGGGATTAGGCTGAAAACAATGTCTTACGGAATTATTAAGCTACTCGGGCGGCTACGCACCCGTACCGCTGCGTTCACGCACGACCTGCTCATGATTCCGGTCGCCTGGCTTGGCGCCTACTGGCTCCGTTTTAATCTGGGCGAGATCCCAGCTCCCTACTTGCACCCCCTTTTGATGGCGCTGCCGTTCCTCGTAATGGTCCAAGGCGGTGTGTTCTGGTATGTCGGGCTCTACCGGGGCGTCTGGCGATTTGCATCGGTGCTAGATTTGATGCGCATCGTCAAGGCGACCATCGTCGGGGTGGCCCTCACGGCCTTGGGGATGTTTCTGGTTACGCGCATGCACGGCGTGCCGCGCTCCGTATTCCCGCTTTACGGCTTGCTTCTGGTGGTCCTTCTTGGTGGTCCAAGGCTTGTCTACCGGTGGATCAAGGATAACCACCTGCTCACGCTTCCGGGAACCCGGGTTCTAATCGTGGGTGCGGGGCTGGCGGGAGAGATGCTGGTGCGGGACCTGCTGCGTAATCCGCAGGCCGGATTCCGTCCGGTCGGTTTTGTTGATGACGATAGCCGAAAGAAGGGCAAGGAAATACACCACGTCCGGGTCTTGGGGAAGACCGATCGACTTGGCACTGTGGTCGAACGACTGAGCGTCGACCTGCTGCTCCTGGCTGTTCCATCCGCAACTTCGAAGGAGATGAGGCGGCTGGTCGAGCTCTGCGAACAGACGGGCGTCGCATTTCGGACGTTGCCGCAGATGCAGGATCTGGTCTCCGGACGTGT
>JASJBY010000298.1 GCA_030066245.1 Gammaproteobacteria bacterium | reverse complement strand
AAAGAGGCGCAGTCGGTAGCCGACAAAGTCGAGGTGAAAGAGAAGAAGTCCGCCCTGGATGAGGCGGTTGCCGAGCTGGAGGCCGAAGAAGCCGAACCCGCCGTCGCCACAACCGAGCCAAGCCGCGCTCTCTGGTCCCGACGGATTGGCGGTGCCGAGGTCCGTTTGCTCGATATCGCCGTTAACACCATGGGCGTAGCCGGTGGCTCTACGGCGAACAATTCAGAAATCAGACTCTTGCACGGCGGTGAGCACGACCCAAGGCGGCGCGGCTACACCTTTCAGCAGGCCGAGCTCTATATCGCAGGCGCCGTCGATCCCTATTTCAGGGTCGACTCATACGTCATAGCGTCAGAGGAAGACGTCGAGTTGGAAGAGGCGTTTTTCACCACCACATCGCTGCCGAAGAGCCTTGAACTCGAGGGTGGCTATTTTCTCACCGAGTTTGGTCTGAACAACCCCACTCATCCCCACAGTTGGGCCTTTATCGATCAGCCTGTGATCAACACGCGACTCTTCGGCGGCGAGGGCCAGCGCGCGGCCGGGTTCAGGCTTAGTGGACTGTTGCCGGTTCCCTGGTTCTCCGAGCTGCATTTCGGCTCACAGGACCCTACCAGTTCAACGATGGTCAGCTTCCAGGGCCAAGGGCACAGCCATGGCGAAGAGCATGAAGAAGAGCACGAGGAAGAAGAGCATCACGCGGGTGACGGCGTAGGTGGTTTCGCGCGGGACCACACAGACCAATCGGAACTCGACGAGCTGGTCTATCTGCTGCGCTGGGTCAATGGCTGGGACATGGGTCGCAACATGTCGGCGCAACTGGGCCTGTCCGGTCTCTACGGCTCCAATACCACCGGCGATGACGGAGATACCACGATCTACGGCGCCGATTTCAAAATGAAATGGAAGCCGGCGGGTAACTTCCGCGGCTGGCCTTATCTGACCTGGGAGTCTGAGGTGATGTACCGCGACTACGATGTCGACAATAACAATAGTGCAATTGAGCCCGGCGAAAAGGTTGATGACCTCGAAGATTGGGGACTCTATACGCAGGTGCTTTACGGTTTTACGCCCCATTGGGAAACGGGTCTGCGGTTCGAATATGCCGACGGCGACGACAAGGGCATCACAAGGAGTAGCACCGATCCCAGGCGCGACCAGCGTTATCGCGTGTCGCCCATGCTGGCCTGGCGACCTACGGAGTACAGCCGGATCCGCCTTCAGTACAATTACGACGATGCGGACTTTCTCAATGACGACAGCGAGCACAGCGTCTGGCTGGGGTTTGACCTAACCATAGGTGCGCATCCGGCACACAAGTACTGATAAGGAGTTCCAGATATGGTACGCAAGAATTTCAGAGTCCTTGTACTCATCGGGTTACTGCTAAACTGGGTAATTGCTGAAGCCAGTGAACCGCTGCGCGTCATCGCGACGGTACCAGAGCTTGGCGAGCTGGCCAGAATCGTGGGAGGAGACCAGGTGCAGGTCAAGGTACTGGCCAAACCCACTGAGGACCCTCACTTCGTAGACCCCAAGCCCAGTTTCGCAAAGGCGTTGAATCAGGCGGACCTGTTTATCCAATTGGGAATGGACATGGAAACCGGTTGGGCTCCCGTCCTGCTCAAGACTGCGAAGAACCCGGACGTCCTGCCGGGCAGACGGGGCCATCTGGACACGTCCGTGGCTGTCAGTCCGCTCGAGGTTCCTCTGATACCTGTGGACAGGTCCATGGGCGATGTCCATGGTCTCGGCAATCCCCATTATCTAATGGATCCTATCGAAGGACTTCGGGTGGCGCGGCTGATTCGCGACAAGCTGGTTGAAATGCGGCCGGCCGAAACCGCCTATTTCAGGCAACGTTACGCCGAATTCGCCGAGCGTCTGGCTCGTGCCCTGGTCGGTTCCGAACTTGCGAAGCGCTACGGCGTGGAGGGTGTCGAGAAGCTGGCACGCCTGCACGAACGTGGCAAGATGCGTGCCTTCCTTGAGCGTCAGGGTGAGCTCGAGCTGCTTGGTGGCTGGCTGGGTAAGACATCGCCCCACTACGGCGTGCTTGCGGTCGCCGACCACAACATGTGGCCCTATTTTGCGCGCCGTTTCGGCATCCAGATCGTGGGACACCTGGAACCCAAACCCGGCATACCCCCTAGCACCAAGCATCTGAAGGAGTTGATTGCGATGATGAAGGCCGAGGATGTAAACCTCGTCTTGACCTCCGTCTACTATGACCCACGCCATGCGCGCTTTGTCTCAGAGAATACCGGTGCGACGCTGTTGTCGATGGCCCATCAAGCGGGTGCAAGAAAGGGCACCGAAGGCTATCTTGAGATGGTCGACTACAATGTCCGCCAGGTGGTCGGGGCGTTCCCCAGTGGCAGTTAAGGAAACTCTCATTAATTCAGCGTTTCCTGCAGCACAGCGATGTGGTGCGGTTTTCAGTCGCCCCAAGCGATTGAAAGCGACGGGGAGCAACAACGACGCTTCTCGCTTCCTCTCCCTGAAGAATCCATGGATGGATCTTTCAGAGGCACCTTAGTCGGTGCCTGCAAGAACCCTCCTTGAAGCTCGGGAACTATGCCTCGGCTACGGATCCGGGCTCATACTCGAGGCCGTCAGTCTAACTGTCAAAGAGGGTGAGTTCTGGTTTCTGCTGGGGCAGAACGGGACTGGAAAATCGACCCTGGTGAAGGCGATCCTCGGTCTGCTTCAACCGCAAAGTGGCGTTATTCGGTTGCACGCGGATCTCAAGGATCGGCGCCAAGTGGGTTTCGTGCCCCAACAGCCCGAGATCAATCCCACGTTACCGACGACGGTGCGGGAATTCGTGACCCTGGGTTTGGTCGGTATCCACAGTCGGCCCCGGGACACCGCCCAGCGTCTGAGCGGGGCCCTGGAGCGGGTAGGGCTGCTTGGAATGGAACGGCAGGACTATTGGTCGCTGTCCGCGGGGCAGCGCCAACGTGTCCTGGTGGCGCGGGCCCTGGCGCGCCATCCGAGATTGCTCGTCATGGACGAACCGACGGCCGGGTTGGATCCGACAGCGGAGTCGACCCTGATGGGTTATCTGGATACCCTGAATCGGGTTGAAGGGCTGACCATCTTCTGTGTTTCCCATGATCTTGCAACGGCCGCCCGACGCGCCAGCCATATCGCCTTATTTGACGCAGGCAGAATACTCGCAGGTTCCACAAAGGACGTATTGACGCAGGACAACCTGCAACGGATCTATGGCGTTGTCGTCGGCCCGGTGTCGCAAGAGATGGACCTACAGCATGCGCCAACTCGGGGACACTATTAGTGATAGCCGAGTTCATCGACTCCTGGGGCCTTTTCGGACAGATTTACCTGAGCGGCTGGTTGATCGCGCTGCTGCTCTCGATGATCGGGGTACTGGTGATTGCCAAGGACCAGATCTTTCTCAGCGCGGCAGTGTCCCAGGCGTCTACCCTGGGGATCGCACTCGGCATGTGGGCCGGCGTGCTGATCGGCGCCGGCACAGATACCTGGATTCGTTCGGATGCCTTTCTATCGGTGATGGCGGTGCTTCTTGCGGTCATAGCGGCGCTGGTCACTTCGCGTGAACGCAGTCCATATACCGAGAGCCCCGAAGCCGTCACCGGCTGGGTGTTTCTGGTCTCGGCGAGCGGTTCTATCCTGCTGCTTGCCCACAGTCCCCACGGATTGGCGGAGATCTATCGGCTGTTGTCTTCGAGTCTGATAGGCGCTGCCTGGGAGGACGTCTGGTTGTTTGCGCTGCTGTCCGGCGTCACTGCCCTCATGTTGGGGCTGTTTCATCGGCGCCTGCTGTTACTAGCAATCGATCCCGCCATGGCCAGGGCCATGGGCACCCGGATTGGCACTTGGGGCATAGTGCAGGGTATCTGGTTGGGGCTGGCGGCCGGGCTTGCCATGCGCGTCTCGGGCCTGCTCTACACCTTCGGCTGTTTGGTATTGCCCGCCCTGGTGGCGAAGAGTATCTGCCGAGAGATTCGTACCATGTTTATGGTGGCGCCGCTGGTCGCCGTGTCCGTAGGCGTTCTGGGGTTCGTGCTCGCCAACTACTACGATTTTCCGCCGGCGCAGATGACTGTTGTTTTGCTCTGTCTGGCCCTGGCGCTTGCCTGGTTCGTACGCAGCCGCCGGCGTCGGACGCAAAGACCGCGCATAGTCCGGCCATGAGCGAAGTAGGAGGTTGGTCGAACGAGCCGAGTACCCTTGCCGCGTTCCCGCTGGCGCTCGTGCCGCACCGGGTGGCCTGCCGGCGCGCATCCCAGTGGCGCGCTGCCGGGCTGTCAGCGCCGGTCTGGGAGCGCTCGCCTGTATCCTGGCCTTCACCGCGGCCCTGGTGTGGGACCAGCCCTTGTTGCCCACCCTGATGGCGCTGGCAGGCCGGGCCATGGTGCGGGTTCGCGTCCTAGGGCTAGGTCTCCGACCTCGGTCTGCCCCGATCTAAGGATTCTCCTTATGAACAAAAGTCCACGCGCGTACCGCGTTGCAGTGTTCTTGTTGTTCTTCCTCTCGGGCTTCACCGGGCTGATGCTGCAGGTCCTATGGATGCGGGAGCTTGCCCTGCTCTTCGGCAGCACCGCCCAGGCGGCGGGCGCTACCCTCGGCGCGTTTTTCCTTGGGCTCGCCGCCGGCAGCGCCTACTGGGGGCGGCGCAGCCCCGGGCTCGTGCATCCGCTGCGCACTTACGCCTACCTGGAGGCTGGGGTGGCCCTGGGTGCGCTGTTGTTCCTGGGCCTGGTGGACATTTTTCATGCTGTCTACGGGCCCCTGTATGCGCTGTGGGGCAACCAGCATGGCGTCTTCCTAGGCACCAAGCTGCTCATCGCCGTCCTCGTACTCTTTCCAGCCACTTTCTTCATGGGCGGAACCCTGCCGGTCCTCAGCCAGTACCTGGTCAGGGCCCCCGCGACTCTGGGACGCCGCGTGCCCGCGCTCTACGGCATCAATACCCTGGGTGCGGCCGGCGGGGTCGTGCTGGCAGCCTTCGTGCTGCCCCAGATGCTTGGATACGCTAACAGCTACCTGTTCGCGTTGGCCGGCGTCGCATGCATCGCCGCGGCCGCCCTCCTGCTGGCGAGCGTGACCCGTCAACCGCCGAGTCCGACCACCGAGGCCATCCCCGGCATCCCTCGAGAGTCGCCGGAGACTCCGGCCGCTGCCGAAACGACGTCCAACAGGTCGTCCCTGGACCCGGCAGCCATCCGGGCCCTCGCCTTCCTCTCCGGATTCGTCACCCTGAGCCTGGAGGTGCTTTGGACCCGCATGTTCGCCCAGGTTCTGCAGAACTCCGTCTACACCTTCGCGGCGGTGTTGATGGTCTTTTTGGTGGCGCTCGCCCTGGGTGCCCTCGCTGCCGGATGGCTGGCGCGCGTATCCCGGGAGCCACGGATCGTGCTGGCCGGGATCCTGGTGGTCGGCGCCCTGCTCACCGCCGCCACGCCCTTCATCTTCCATGACCTCACCGACGGCCTACGCTACGTCGGCAGGGGGACCGGGTGGGCGGGTTACGTGGGAGCCGTGCTCGGCACCGCAACGCTGGTACTGCTGCCCGCCACCTTCACCATCGGACTGGTGTTTCCGTATCTGGCAAAGGTCAGCGAACCCGTTACCCGCCATGCCGGGCACACGGTCGGCACTCTCGTGGCCCTGAACACCTTGGGGGCCATCGGCGGCTCGGTGGCGGCGGCATTCCTGCTGCTGGAGTGGCTCGGCATGTGGCGCTCCATCCAGGTCATGGCCGCACTCTACCTGGTGGCGGTGCTCGTCGCCCTCAGGCCACTACCCGACGACAGCCCGCGGCGGATCCGCGTCCTGGTTGCGGTGCCGGCGCTTGGGGTGGTGCTCCTCCTGTCGGTGTTGGACGGCTCCCGCCTGCCGGTGGTGCGGGTCGACCCGGTGGGCCGCATGGAGAGCCTTTACGAGGTCTGGGAAGGCAGCAACGGTACCGTCGCCGTGGTGCGCAGGGGAGACGACCTCCGCACCAAGGTAAACAACTCCTACACCCTGGGCGGAACCGCGGGCCGGACCTACGAGGAGCGCCAGGCCCACTTTCCGCTGCTGCTACACCCGGAGCCGGACGCCGTGTTCTTCATCGGCCTAGGAACTGGCATTACCGCCGGCGCGGCCCTCGCCCACCCGGTGGAACGCGTGACGGTGGCCGAACTCGTGCCCGAGGCCATCGCCGCCTCGCGCAAGTACTTCAAGGCCTGGACCCATGGCCTCTTCGAGGACCCACGAGTCACTGTCCTCGCCGCCGACGGCCGCCACCACCTGGCCGCCACCGATGCGCGCTACGATGTCATCATCGGCGACCTGTTCATCCCCTGGCGGGCGGGCGCCGGCGGGCTCTACGCCTTGGAGCACTTCCGAAACGTCCGGAGACGGCTCGCCGACGGCGGCCTGTTCGCCCAGTGGCTGCCCCTCTACCAGCTGTCGGGGCGCGAGTTCGGAAGCATAGCCCGTACGTTCCTCGA
>JASJBY010000297.1 GCA_030066245.1 Gammaproteobacteria bacterium | reverse complement strand
GTCCCGCAGCGTCGGCACCGAGCCGTTGTGCAGGTACGGGCCCTTGAGCCACAGCCCCGTCAGCTCGTTGGCCACATAGCCGTTCTCGTTCTGGAACGCCTTAAAACCCCAGTGGTAGTCGGGTTCGTAGTTGCTGTAAGTTTCCTTCGCCAGATCCGTCCACATGTCGATCCGGTGGCGGTCGGTGCGTACCTCGACCCACGGAATGACGTCGCGAAATCTTGCACCGGTGGGGTCGTGACACTCGGCGCAATGTTCGCGATAAAGCGCGCGGCCCGCCTCGACGCTCGCCGATGCCACGTGAAAGCCACCTTCGGCGTCGGGCGAGAAGGGCGAGCTCGGGGGCGTGTTTAGCCGAATGAAATCTTCCATCGCTTCGAGACGATCCCTGACCTGCTGGTACGACTTCCACGTCATGCCGTCGCCGATGGCGCCGCTCACCACCACCTCGCGCAAGCTTCGATTGAGGCCGTCCCAATGCAGCGCATACGAGCGTGTGCCGGCACGGCGCTCGTGGTTGAGCCCCCATAGCGGCATCATGTCGGAATTGCCGATTGTGCCGTCGTCCGGCAAGGCGAGGGCGCCCTTATAGAACTTGACCGGATTGAACGGGTCGATGCGGCCGACGCCCCAGACGGGCCGCTCGCCGCCGCCCGGGAGCCGGTACGTCCAAGCGTAACGCACTTTCTCGTCGCCCAACGCTTTCTTCGTCGCGGGAATGAGGAGAAACCGGTAAAGCAGGCGCTCCCACCACGGCATATCGTAGATCGCTGTGATGGCGGCCATGACGTTCGACGGGGTGAACCGAGGATCGTCGCCGACCTCCGCCAGAAAGCGGATATATCCCTGCGGATTCACCCGTGTGCCGGCGCCGCCCGCCACGTGCTTCCCGACGTCATCCGGGTGCAGCCGGTAGCTGCCCTGGTGGCAGAACGCGCAGTTGATCGAAACCCGCGGAATCACGCCGAGCGTCTTTTTCGAGAAGCCGACCGGCAGCTCGGCGCCGGCCTTCCAGTACAGGCCGAACGAGCCATACCCGTCCTGGTTTCCGCCGAACTCTCTCCCTGGCATCTTCTCGGGAAAAATTTGCGGCAGCACGCGCCAGATCCAGTAGGGCAAGCCTTGCGCTTCCTCGTTGCCGATCGAGCCGTGGTTGAAAATGGCGAGCGGATCGTTGCTCGGCGGCTGCGCCACCGGTCGCAGCAGGACGAGATAAGCAAAGAGCGCGAGCAGCACCAACAGGACCAGCGTCCAAAGCAGGAGCTTCGGCCATCGCATCGTCATATCGTAGCCCCCTGCTGCGTTGCACGCTCCAGCGCCGTCACCTTGATCAGGCACAGCAGCGTGAGCGCGCCAATAATCCCGTCCAGCAGCACGCCGAGCACGAAAGCAAACGGCTGGTCAAAGACGAACACAGCGAGAAAAAAGAAGGTCGCACCGAACGACCGCGACGGGATAACGGCGAGCCACGCGTTGGCGCGATATCGTTCGAGATTCATCGCGGCCGGTACGTAGTAGGCACTGATGATTATCAGGAGTCCGCCCGAGAAGCGCACCCAGATCTCCTGCATGAGCGGAATACCGAGCGCGTCCAGCAGCCAGGCGGGCGAGAACAGCAGCGGCACTGCGAGAAGGAGATTCAGCAGAATGCCGATCCAAACGATCACCGCGTGCCGCAGCGTCCAGGTGCTGATCGAGCCCTTCCTTCTGTTCATGGTCGTGCCTGGTCGGTCTACAGCGTCTTCATGTATTCGACCAACGCGCCCTTTTCGTCGTCGTTCAGGTACGTGCCGTACACGTGCCCGGCGTTGGAGTTCCCGGTGACGCTGGTATCGTAGCGGAAGTAGCCTGACTGCTCGTGCGTGCGATAGCCCACTCGCACGAGGTCGTACTCGTCGCTGCCGCGATACCAGATCGCAGGGCGTTGCGTTGGCGGTTCGAGCAGATCCCACAACGTCGGCACCGAGCCGTTGTGCAGGTACGGGGACCGCGCCCAGATACCGTCGAGCGGGTGGTTGGCGTAGCCCGGCGTCTTCCGAAAGTGGCTGAAGCGCCAGTCGTTCCCCGCGTAGAGCAGATTCTGGGCAGCTGCGAAGTTCTCCGTGTACGACGCCCAGCGGCCCGGATCGGTGCCGATCCTCGCCAACTCCTCGACGCGCCCGATACGCTGAAAGCGGTCCATGCTGTAGTCGTAACCCGCGTACTCCCGAGAAGGAACGTACCGCGCGTACTCGCTCTCACCGAACGGCTCGGCACTCGCACCGTATCCACGGGCGTGCCCGTCATCGTATGCGCATTCTTCGGCGTAGCTCGAATACGTCGAACCTCCGCCAGCGCCGTGGCAGTCGGCGCAATGTTGCCTGTAGAGCACTTCGCCCACATCGGCGAGACTCTGGTCGATTTTCCAGGGGTAGGGCGGGGGCGGCAGGCAACGCATCCATCGCTCGATACGCCGGAGGCTCCGGCGATCCACGGTCACCGGGGTTACGCCGGCGCCGAGCGCGGCGCTAAGGTTGCGTTCCTGCACCGACGGATTGTTGCCGTCCCAATGCAGCTGCATCCCCTCCCGCGGCGCCTGCGCCCAGATCGACGGGTAGTCCGACGCCCCGTTCAGCTCGACGTCCGAAAGGTGCTCGCGACCCATCGGAAAGTTGAACTGAATCGCCTTGTAGGGGTTGAAAGTGTCAACCCGTCCCGGCCCCCACGGGTGCGCCCGATCCATGAACGACAGCTGCTCGTTGATGGCGAGAAGCTCGTCGCGCACGCGATCCGCGATCACGAACCGGTATACGGCCTCCTCGAAGAGATTGAGATCGCCGCCAACAGCGTTCACTGCGTCGACGAGCTTGTCTGCAGTGAAATCGGGGCTTGCGCCAACTTCCCTTAGGACGTTGATGAACTCGCCCAGGCGAAGGTTGTTCGAGGGCGCGCCGTCGATGAGCCAGCGATTGCTGGTGACGGGGTCGGTAACCGTTCCCACGTGGCACACGGAGCAGTTCAGCCATACCCGTTCGACACCCTTTATCACGCGCCTTGAAAAGCCGATCGGCAGATCGTCGTCCTTCGATGCGTAAAGTAGTCCGAACGCACGATAGCCCTGATTGCCGAACTTCTCGGGAAACATCTCCGGCAGGGCTCTGAACACCCAGTACGGAAGGCCGCTCCATTCACTGCCGATCGAACCATAGCGGAAGTGATCGATCTCCTCGTCGAAAGCGAGGACGTAGGTGCGCTGAAAAACGAAGTAGTATACGGCGAGAACGACGACAAGAAGGATGATGACCAAGCGCCATCGCTTGCGCCGCTGCAGAGCCGCTTCTACAGGGGTTAAACGATCCAGATCCATGGTCTGTCTCCCTTGGTCAGTGGAACGTCGGTGGCTCGAACACTGACATGGCTTCGTCAATCATGTTCTGCCATTTGTCCTCGAACGTGTCGCCGTCGAACCGTGACAGTTCGTAGCAGCCGAGAGGGTTCTCAAGATCGTTCAGGAGGCACTTGTTGCAATAAGTACATTCTTTGTCCGGCGAGGGACCATTTTGCGTCTGCAAGACTTTCGGCAGATCGTTGTTCGCAATCAGCGGTCTGCCGATCGAGACGCCGTCGCAAGCGCCGTCGCGAATGGCGGCGGCAATCTTGTCAGCGTGCTGGAATCCGCCGGTGCACAGCACCTTGATTGACGGATCCACGGAGATGAGGTCTTTTCTGATCTCCCTTGCGTACTCCGCGTTAATGCCCTCGATGATCGGGCCCCGACGCCAGCGCCACAGCGCCTGGAACAGGCGCGCCGTTATCTTGTGGTCGAAGATCCAGTAGTTAAAGCGAACACGCACGCCCTGCGAGAGCATGCCGTCGTACCAGCGCAGCGCGGCCTTGAGCGGGAAACCTCCCGGCGGATTGCGTGGATGTGGGAACGTGGAGCCACTCGAAATGTGAAAGCTGTCGACCCCTTTTCCATCGTCGAGAAGCATCCGACAGATCTTCTTGGTTTCCTCGAGCGTGTTGCCTTTCTTCTGCCACGGGTATAGCCAGTCGTTGTGGTCGACGGCGTTGATTTTCATCTGAACCGGAAAATCCTGACCGACCTCGCGGCGAATGGCCCGAACTATCTCCAGTACAAAACGCGTGCGCCCTTCCCACCCGCCGCCGTATTCGTCGGTGCGGTCGTTGATGCCGGAACTCAAGAACTGCGTGATGAGGTAACCGTTAGCGCCGTGCAGCTCGACGCCGTCAAGGCCGGCCTCCCGGGCGCGGCGTGCGCCTTGGGCGAACTGTTCCACCACCCCGTGTATCTGCTCGGTATCCATCGCCTCGGATAACAGCCCGTGAAAGTAGTCCTTCTTGTCCGTGGAGCTGAGACCCTTCTTGTGCAAGTTCTCCACGCCGCCGAGATCCTGCTGGCGTCCGGAGTGGCTGAGCTGAATGAAAAATTTGCAGCCTTGGTATTTGTCCTGGTGAACGCGTTCGCCGACGGCCCGCCAGAACGGGATCTTGTCGTCGTTGTCGATCATCGCGTAACGAGTCAGGATGCGGCCGCGTACGGAAACAGGCGCGTAGGACGAGATAATGCAGCCGATTCCGCCTCGGGCGAACTTCTCCTCCCAGTTCAGTCGGGCGTTGCCGCCATGCCCGTTATAGTCGTCGAACATTCCAGAGAGGTTCGACCGGAAGAGGCGGTTTTTGATCTCGATATTGCGCAGACTTAGCGGCCGGAAAATCTCGCGCGCGTTGTCTTCATGAAGAAAGGTCGCGTCCGGGGACTCGTCCATTCTTGGACCCCTCCTTTTGACTGGTACCGTTTCGCGGTCTTCCCATTTCCAGCTCGACCTGGAGACTTCAACCGCAGAGTACGCTTTGCCTGTCGGCAGGTCAATAACACGCCCGACGGCGTTCAAGCTGTTGTCATTCTACCCTCAGTGAGCGTCCATGCGTCTCTCAGGAGAGGGCAATATAAACCCCAAATCCTTGGAGCCCAAACCTGTGGCTACGGAAGCGTCTGTATGCTATAGATTCTGCTTACATTCCCGGCTGCGGGCGTTAGCGCGTTTTCGATAAAAACTCTGCTCTCCCTCGCCTAGAGACCGTGGTGCCCACAAGGGATCGTTAACATCGACGCTGCCGTCCCTATGACCACTTATATTGAGTCTAGCTGTATCCACGGGAGGCGAAATGTGAAATATTCAACATGAAATCTGTGACTTACTCAGGCTTTTGTCTGAAGGCACCCATCCCGCATCCGCTACTTGTCCCTCTTCAAAATTCATCCGCTGCTAGAAACAGTGGCTTACGCCGTAGCTCTGGGCCGAAGGGCACGCGGGTCTGTGGCTTGGGATCTCCGGGATAGGCCGGCACACTTCACGGGCATGCTTCGCCTGCCTATCGTCCTCGTCTCGCTGGGCGTCCGTGCCATCCAGGGCATGTGCCGTTCCCGTTACAATTTGATCATCGAGAAGTTGGCGCTTCAGCAACAGGTTGCGGTGTTCAAGAAAGAGCGGCCGCGGCCGCCACTCGATGACGCTGACCGCGCTTTCTGGGTGGCACTGCGCACCGCTTGGCCGAGGTGGGCGAGCCACTTGGTCATCGTACAAGCGGACACCGTGGCGAAGTGGCACCGCGAGCGATTCCGCCGCCATTGGGCGAGGCTCTCGCAGCAGCAGGGCCGTCCTGGACGGCGTGGGTGGCCAATCCTCATTTCTGTCTAGGAAACAGCAACTTGGGCTACCTTGTGCCTCTGGGTGGTCTTACTTACCCTATGCGGCCATGAAGGATTTACTCGTGCTGCTGGCACATCTGTTGACCACCCTCGCCAAGCTCTTGGGACCCCGTGGCACACGAGCGGTTGTCGCCGACAGCCTCCTCATGAAGCAGCAACTGCTGGTCATACGACGGTCTCGGCGACGCGCGCCAAATCTCTCTGCCCTTGACCGAATCCTGCTTGGCTTCTACTCGCTGTTTCTCAACCCACACCGTATCCAGCGAGCAGCCGTCATCCTTCGGCCATCGACGCTGCTGCGATTTCACGAGGCCCTGAAGAAGCGCAAGTATCGCCTGCTCTTCTCATCGCGCAGGCCAGGCAAGCCCGGTCCCAAAGGTCCATCGCCAGAGCTCATCCGGGCGATCGTCGAGCTCAAGCAGCGCAATCCCGGATTCGGCTGCCCGCGGATCGCCCTGATCGTCTCCAAGACCTTCGGTGTAGAGATCGACAAGGACGTTGTGCGACGCGTCCTCGCCAAGTTCTACCATCCAACACCCGGCGATGCAGGCCCCTCTTGGCTGACATTCCTTGGGCACACGAAAGACAGTCTCTGTAGCGTCGATCTGTTTCGCTGCGAATCGATTCTGCTGCGCACCCATTGCGTCCTCGTCGTCATGGACCAGTTCACTCGCCGGATAATCGGCTACGGGGTGCAGGCGGGCGACGTCGATGGCGTCGCGTTGTGCCGCATGTTCAACCGAGCCATTTCCGGCAAGGGCGAGCCTCGGTA
>JASJBY010000029.1 GCA_030066245.1 Gammaproteobacteria bacterium | reverse complement strand
AGGTTGAAATTCACCCTGATTGAAGAAGATGTCGTGACCAACCGTGAATGCACGGGCGTTGACGCTGCGAGAAAGGTCAGCAGCTAGAGGGTTGTCATGGATCTTCACGTGGGTGAAGTCATGGCCGAATCGCGGTTCAATAAAGGCCCGGGTGGCGGCGGGCAAGGCGGCACCGCCGCTCTGGCGCAGCCGGCTGATGCCACCTCGGATGCTGGGTGCAACAGCGTGGGCTTGAGTACTCTCACTCTTGCTTTGGAGTGTTTCTTCTTCCTCTTCCTCCTCGGGCTCGTCTTGTCTCTGAATTACTGGCGTGATTTGACTCGCAACCGGCTTGGCCTGAAGCAGCTCCTCTTCTTCCTCTTCATCCACCTGCCGCTGCAGTCCCGGCTCCGGCATGTGCATCACCTGGTCGGCAATCCGGTCCGCTTCGCGTTCGTATCTGTCGTCCGGGGCGCCGACCCTCAGCTTGGCTTGCAGGTACGGCGAATGCTCAAGCCTTGAGGCATCCGCCTGACAACTGGCACAGCGACCGCCGCAATGGCATTTGCGTTGAAGAACCGGTGTTCTCGATCGAGCCTGGTTCGAGAACTGTGGCTTCTTCGAAGTCTGCTGGGTTGCCAGGGTGGCCATGAAGGAACCTCGATTCGTTTTCCGGATGGCGACGCGATACTTCTGGTTACGTGGTTGGAATCAGAACGATATCTGGATGCTTCCTCCGACCGTGCTCACCGCCTTGGCGATATGGGCGATGGCGAGCGCGTCTTCCTGAACTTTGGTGAAGTTATAAGCAGCCACCGCAAGATCGGACGCGACGCCGGACTGGGAGCGGAAGACATCCGGCGTGAGCACTTCCAGCCCGAGCGAGACGGTTGCCTGGAGTGGATGTAGGGTGGGCGAGAACAGCTTTTCGTCGACCGAAAAGCGGGTGACCCGCACCGGCAGGATACGCCCCGGACCCCAGATGAAGAAGCACACCGGCACGGTCGGTCGTGTGGCCCGGGCGCTGGCGTTGCCGGCCAGGGCTTGAGCGCTGGCGACCAAATCGCCCAGCAGGCCTTGCGTCGGCAGGACCAGTTTTTTCAGCGCAGCGAGGCGATCGGAGACGCCGACCACGGTCGTGACCGGATCTGAATCCTCCAGGTCGTCCGCCGCGTCGAGCTCCAGGGATAGCGTGAAGGACTCTTTCGGCTCGAACGGCTGCACGTTGGGCGCCTGCGAGCCGCGCTGCGTCTGGTCCACTTCAAACGGATCCCAAGGGGTGAGCTGATGCTGAAGCTTATTAGGATTGTATTGAAAGGGAATGATGTTGGGCAGGACACCCACGATGTCCTCGATCAGCTGGACAAGCGCTCCCTTGACCAGGCGGGGACTGTTCTTTAGACCCGTGTCAGGCACGACCTTGACCTCCCGAATTCAGGCGCGCAACGACGGCTTGCGCCGCTCGCGCGGCGACGGCAGACGGGTTGTCGGCTTCACCGGGGTCCATTGCTACGCGCAGGTGCAAAGCACCGATACGCACGGTTGGGATACCGGCGCATTGACTGGCGAGTTCGTCAGCGAATTGGTGGGCGAACCCTCTGCCGGCTTCGGCATCCGAGCCGGGGACCCGCAGGCGGAGACGGCCGATGTGTAGGGCGGATGGCGTTTGCATGGCGTCCGGATCCATGGTCGATCAGTGTTCGTTTTCAACCCGGGCCCGTCCCCGAGGACTGACCGAGCGACCCTCTTTACCCAGCTCACGATGAAGGCCCGCGAGCAGATGCCTGCCCGATAGTGGCTCGCCTCGGCGGCGGGCAATGAACACCGCGGCCAGCACCGCATTCTTGATCTGAGCGCCAGAGACGGGCGTGCTCCCGGCGAGCTGGTCAAGGGTTGGCGCCAGCGGTGCCTCGGTCTCGGGGTTCGCCAAGGCCCGCACCACCTTGCCCCAGATGCGGCGTCGCTCGCGCGCTTCCGGCGCCGGAAAGTCGAAGACATAGCGAATCCGCCGAATAAACGCCGGATCGATGTTACCCTTCTTGTTGGTCGTCAGGAACGCCACGCCGCGGAATTCTTCAAGCAACTGGAGGAGGTAGCTGGTATCGGTATTGGCGTGGCGGTCGTGGGCGTCTTTGACCTCGGTGCGCCTGGCGAAGAGCGCGTCGGCTTCGTCGAACAGCAGCACCGCGGACATGCGCGCGGCGCGGGTGAAGATCTCGCTGAGATGCTTAGCGGTCTCGCCGATATACTTGCTCACCACCCGTGCCATATCGATCCGGATCAGATCGAGCCCGAGTTCGGCGGCGATGACCTGGGTGGCCATGGTCTTGCCGGTGCCCGACGGTCCGTTGAGCAAGGCCGTGAGGCCGGTGCCGCGAGGAAACAGCCGGCGCGCGTCGGGATTCTCCCAGAACCGGACACGTTCCCGGGCCTCGAACGCGAAGTCCTGGAGGCCCTGCAGGAGCGGTTCAGGCAGCACAATATCGTCCCAGGAAAACGGGCAGTCGAGGGTTTTGCCCAAATCGCCGAGCCGATGGCGCGCCGTTTCGCGGGCCAGTTCCGCTGCCTCGCTCGCGGTGGCAACGGCACGCCCGCCAACCGCCGCTATTTCGCCGGGGGTCAGGGCGAAGCGCTCGGCCAGCGATTGCAGCTCGGGTTCACTCCAGGTGTTGGAACTCGGCACGGCCGCTCGCCAGAGGCGACGGCGCTCGGCCACGGACGGTTCAGGCAACCGGATCCGGTAATCGATCCAATCCCCACAGGGGGGTAGGCTCTGACCCGGTTCGCAGACCACCACCTGGGTCGGCACCGCCGTGAGCCCGGCTTGCCAGCGGCGGTGTTGAAGGTTCTCGCCGCGCCAGATAAGCCCGAGCCCTCCGATCACTGCCAGGCGCTGAGCCTGGGTAAAGAGGGCCGGCCAATCGTCGTCAGAGACTTCGCTCGTATCAACGCGGAAACAGTCGCTGCCAAGCTGTGCGGCGGCCGTGGCGGCAAAGGTCGAGCGTCCGGACCCGGGCGGGCCCTCGATGACGAACCGCAGCCGGGCTTCCTTGACCTGATTGCGCTGCAACGCCAAGGCCAGTTGGTCGACGGGCCAGTCGTCCAGCGGTTCCAACGGTCGGACGTGGTGGACAATGGCGGCGAGTTTCTCGCCGGCGGTGAGTTGACCGCAAAGCCAGCCCACCACCGCAGGATCGGCGGCCAACGGTTCGGGCTCGCCTGGGGTGGCCGGGCCGGCATGGACCAGCTTCCAGACGGCCAGTGGCCCGACAGGTTGCCAGATCGGCCGGCGCCCGTATCCCAGAAGCTGCCGGGCAAGGGCGTCGGTCACGAAAGCTCGCGCCGGATGCCCGGAGACATGGGCAAAGGCTGGACCCAGGCTGGGATCGAGATGCGCGGCGACACAAATCTGCAGCAGATCCCGATCGGCATCCGTCAACCCGAAGGTTTCGGTCAGGTGTTGCAAATGGACGCCGGGCTGGCCCGCGAGGCGTCGTTCGATGGCTGCGATGGCGGCGTTCCACTCCCGGCCGGCTGCGGACGCCTGGCGCCACTCTAGCTCGGCAGCCAGGTCATCCGGGTCCGCTGACAGGGGTGGCCGCGGCGTGGACTCGACACCAATACCGAGGGATTCCAGCCAGGCCGTGCGACGCCGTACACAGAGCCAGGCACGGTCCACGATCAAGTCCAGGACCTCGACCGAGTGCGGGGGCGGCTCCGGAGCAACGTGCAGCCGGTCCCTGGGTCCGCTTTCAGCTCGGTCGATGGTGCTGGCGTCCGTCGTCACGGGACTTCGATCCAGAATGGCGCCGATTCGGCGCCGTTGACGATGAGTCGGAACGGATGAAGGCCCGATGCCAGCGTGGTGTGCGGACGCAGGCGGATGGCGTTCGGGATGGGGTTGGGGACCGGCGCGACGTCGTTGCGCACGGAGAATTGCTGGGGAGCACCGGGCGGATCGGCGACCCGCTCGTAGGGCAGACCGTCGACAATCACTCGGATGGCGTCACCTTGCGCCAGTTCGGAATCGGTCAGGGAAAACTCGTCGCCAGCGATGACCCGAATCAACTCGGCGTTGTCCGCATCGGGTTGCTGGACGTCCACGAGTCGCGGCGCGACAGCGAAGGTAATCGCATTGCTGGACACGGGCAACTGTCTGAGTTGACCGCCGATCAGCTGCTCGTCGAGCACGACGCTTACCCGCGCGGTGTAGATCCCGGGTTGAACCGGCTGGGCTGCGCCGCCGGCGAACAGCTCTGGCGCCAGTGTCACCGCGACTCTATCGGTCCCGAATGTCACTGCCCAGTCGGTATTGGCGGGCAGTGAAGGGTCGACCGGGAACTCCGCATCCCAGAGCGGGTTTGAAACGAACAGGGTTCGCGACCTGCCCGCACTGAGATTGGCGCCCAACAGTTCGAGACGGTTGTGTTCGGGCGGTGCCCCCGGGAGGTTGTTGAGGGTGACCCGCGCCGGGCTGGACTCAGCGATCTGCGTACCGCCATCCGGTCCCGGCACCGTGAACCGAATCCGGCTGCGGCTCGAATCGAGGCTGGGGGCGCCCAGTTGAAAAATGAACTGCCCGATTTCGAGAACGGTACCCGGAATTCGCGTGGGCCGCTCCGGCTCCAGAAAAATCACCCGTGCTTCGCAGTAGGCGGAGAGCCGGGTGGTCTGCCGTTCCTCCGTACCCCAGAACGCCATGGCGTCCTCCGGCGTGACGGGGCGCAGAATGACCTGGATCTGGTTCTGGTTGTCCCGTAGCCGATTGAGCTCGTGGGTCGATTCTTCCGGCCATACCAGTTCGGCTGGGTTTCCCACCCGCGTTCGCTCAGTGATGACCGGGTTATCGTGAAAGGTCTTCAGGGCATGCCCCAGGAGTCTTTGCTGGATCAGCGCGTTCTCTGTGGGGTCGTTCGCCGTCCCGTGATGAGCGGTGAGGATGTAATAGAGGCAGAGGCCCATGGGGTTCTTGGCCACATTGGGCGGATCGGAGCCGGGCCCGGGTAGATTCTTGTAGTAAGCATCTTCGGCCACGTGATAGCAATGAAGGCTTAGCAGATTCTGGGCGCTTTCGCCGATCGCCTCCGGCGGCTCGGGGGTGACGGTGATGGTCGTGGGATCTCCCGGTGCAATGCCTTCCAGCCGTCGGATGTTGAGCCTCAACAATCGAACAAGGCTGCGGGTGACATCCGAGAGGTCGTCCAGGGGCATGTCGATGTCTCAGCGGTGCCGCAGACCGAAGCGCACCTGGGCGGAGACCGAAGAACCCAGCGGGCCGATCCGCGACACCGCCGGCTGCGGCTGTTGCTGAGCCGTGAGGGGATCCGGCTTCGGCGGATGCAAACGCGGATCTGGACTGTCGGAGCCTATGGTCGGCGGAATCACTTCGACGACCAGTTGATCAATGACAACCGCGGGCGTCGGCGAGCCAGTGTGTTCGGCGGCCAGCGGAATCGCCGGCTCCGTCGCGGCGGGGGGCCCAAGGCCAGTCATCCGGTCTTCGCTTGAGAAGGACTCGACTGCGGGTCGATCCGGTGGTGCACCGCTGGCCGGCGACGGCTTCGGGAGGGGCGCGTGGGTCTCGACAGGCGGCGCGAGACGCGCCGTCGTCACTGCTGGGCCGGCGGCCGCTTGCGACGACGGCGGTGCGGACGTGGGCAGGACAGGGCCTGCATGAGGCATTTCGTCCAAGCCCGCACCCGTCGGCAATGATGAGGCGACGGCTTCGGTCTCGAGAGCGGTCTGCCCCGGCGTGAACGGGGCGGGTGCGCCCCTTGACGCGGAGAGGATCGCCCGCGGTGGCGTCTCTAAATCCTTGCCCGCCGATGCTTGTGGCCTGTTTGGCGAGCTCAGCACGTGGCCCGGAGCTGTTTCGTTGGGCGCAGGATCTGCTTCGCGGGTCGTAGCCTTGACCGATTCGGGTCGGGTGACAGGCGTGGTTCGGACCACCCGGTCTGCAGTCAGCTGGGAAATTGGTCCGTCAGTTGGTGACGAGGCGGTAGCCGCCACCACGGGTTCCGGGCTGGTCGGGGGCGTCATGCTGGCGGCCGACCCGGCATCCGGTCGAGGGGTGGCGGCCACCGGCTTCTCTATACTGGCAGACTCGCCCGGCTGTTCGGCCAGCGACGCCGCGGGACCGTCCCAATCGGGAGCCGAAAAAGGATCAAATTCGGCGTCGGTCAGGCCGATCCGCTGGTCGACGGCCGCGATGGGTGACTGGCTTCGAATAACCGGGCGCAGTGCCGATTCAGGCCCGGAGGCGGGCGCAAGTCGTGTGCTGAGACGCCCCAGGTAACTCATAGCTACGATAGCGTGGTTCGCCGCCGCACGGCGGCGCCCTCCGCCGAGACGAGACGTACGTGTGCCCGGCGGTCTTCCTGCGTCATGGCCAGGATTTCCGACCGTTGCCAGCCGTAGGCCCGCGCCAGCTGGTGGACTTCGTGATTCACGAACCGCCGCTCGGCGGCCAGAGCCTGGGCGAAATAGCTCTGGAGTTCGAATCGGACTTTCTGCGCCTTTCCGCAGTGCGGACAGGCCGCGTCCAGATCGGTGTCCAGGACCGGACCGACGGCCGCCATGGCTTCTTCCAGCACCTCCGGATCCTGATCCGGATCGCCTTCGAGAACACAATCCTGGCGCATCCGTTGCGCTGCCGCTTCCGGTGGCAAGCCGGCTACTGCCTCGAGGTCGCGCATCGTCGGCAAGCGGAACCGCCGCCCGTCCGCCGCCAGGAAGACCCCGTCATTGTCCGGACCGGCCAAGCCCGCTGAGACCTGAGTGCGAAGTTCATTGACAGTCATCAGCAGGCTACTCAGGGAAAAGCTCACGTCGAAAGCTTTGCCGCAGCCTTGGCAGCGTGTCCTGCTCTCGATCTGGTCGCCGAAGTAACGAAGATGCAGCTCTGCCAAGAGCCGGTCGACGTCGCAAACCGGCAAATCGCGGGCCTGCTTCGGTGCCACTGCGCCCTCCCCGTCATCAACCAGCAACTGCTGCAGCAGGGCCAAGGTTTCCTGGGGCGCACCCTGCTGGATCAGCACCTCATCGGTGCCGCAGAGGGGGCGAAGACAGGCGCGCCGTGCCCCTGGTATCCCGGGTTTGAGTTCGACGGCAATCATGAGGGCGTATCGTCTCGCGGCGGAGCCAGCGACCGAGTCGGTCCGACGGCGCGATTTCCGGGCTAGAACTCGGCGACTTCGACCACGTCGAGATCGCGCTCGAAGCCTTCATTCTGCACCGTGATCATCTCAAAGGCGATCGCGTTGGCGTTGGCGTCGAGCTCCGGTAGTGCCTGGTATTCGGAAACCCAGCACCGGAATACGTTATAGGCCTTGACGACGGTTCCCTGCAGATTAAGAAACTCGATGCGGATGTCCTTGCGGAAGTTGGCCAGGGATACCGCCCCGTCGCCTTCGTGCGAGTAAACCAGATTGGCCCAGGCCTCGAACTCGGGGGCATACGTGATGCCCCGCTCCAGGGTAATCGCCTCGAACTTCGAGGCGGCCGGTTGAAGTCTTGGTGTGCTGACATCACCGCCCTCCCGGTGGCTAACCACCTCGGTGGTACGCTTGAGTGCCCCCACTTTGCTGACTCCCGCGACCACCTGGCCGTCCCACAGGACTCGAAACTTGAAGTTCTTGTAAGGGTCGATTCGTTGCGTATTCACGGTAAACTGAGGCATGTCAGCATTCCTTGTTCATGTACGAAGCGATTTAGAAACCTCATAGACCCGTCCACGTCATCGGCGCGGAACCGCTCAGGTCTGGATCTGTCCTGCGAGCTGCTGAATGCGAATGATGACAAACTCCGCTGGCCTAAGCGGCGCGAAGCCCACGAGGACATTCACAATGCCCAGGTTGATGTCGTTCTGGGTCGTTGTCTCGGCGTCACACTTCACGAAGTACGCGTTGCTGGCCTTCTGGCCCTGGAATGCCCCCTGTCGAAACAGATTGTTCATGAAGGCGCCCGCTGCCAGGCGGATCTGGGCCCACAGCGGCTCGTCGTTCGGCTCGAAGACCGCGAAGCGCAGGCCGCGATAGAGGCTTTCTTCGAGGAAGAGCGTAACACGCCGAACGGGTACATAACGGTGGTCATCCTGACCGGAGTTGTTGAAACCGACCAGCGTGCGAGCCCCCCAGCTTACGATCGCATTGGGGAACACCCGGAGCGCGTTGACGGCCTGAGGGTTGAGCACGCCGTTTTCCCGGTCATCCATTAAGACCTGCAGGCTGCTGACCCCGCGCAGGTTCGCTTGCGTGCCTGCCGGGGCCTTCCACACTCCTCGGTTGGAGTCCGTGCGGGCCATTAGTCCTGCGATCGTTCCACTGGGTGCAAAATTCTTCAAGCGGAAATCATCGAGTTGATCGGCAAACCGGACACGCGGGAAGTACATTGCCGCGTTCTTGTCGCGCAGGGTGGCATTGTCCGTGATCCAGGTTTCCATGGCATCTATGGAATTGACCGCTTCCGGGATGTCGATGAGCAGGAATGCGCGCTCTTCGTTGCAGAGTGTGATCGCTTCTGAGTACACGGCCTGGGTCTGTGTCTCGGTGAAATCCGCAGCCGCCGCTCTCGGAATGCATAGGATATTGAACAGATCCACGTCGCGCAGTGCGTGCATCCCGGTTTTGTCGTCCTGGATCCCGCGCAGGGCGGTGGCGTCCGCGGGATCCCCATCGGCACCTTGTCCGAATCCCGATGCGGTGTCTGCTCGCTGGGAGCCCTCATCGTTCGTGGCGCCAAGGGCGTAAAGCTGGACGTTGACGTCAGCGGCGACAAGTCCGAGGTCGGCCGCGGTGCTATCCGCGCCGTCGTTCGCGAACGTAATCGTTGCGTCACTGGTGAAATCCGTCCCGCTGCGCCCGGCGAGCACGCGGATCCGTTGCTCGGCGCCGATGTCGACCAACTCCACCGTCGCGCCCGTCAGCATGGGTACCGGCGTGGGCGTCTCGCCTGCCGCGCGAATTGCGGCCTGGAGAAAGGGCCTTAGCTCCGCATAGGTAGTCGGCGCTGCGCCACCGTATGCCAAGGTCGCGGTTCTGGAAATTCCACCTACGCTGACGTCGAAGCTGCTGGAGTCGGCCGGAATAGCCGCGGGCGCGGGCAGATTGCCGCCAAGCGTGCCGCCAAGGGCAGGTGGAGGAATGGGGTCCGCCGGCAATCCCGGCAGTCCTTCGCGGTCGAGCTGAATCAGTCGCGAACTTTCGTTGACTACCTCGATGGCGTTGCGCGAAACTTCCGGGCGCATGGTTAGGTTTCGAAACGTCTCGGTATTGAGAACGACCAGCCGTCCGCCATCCCGCGCAGTATGCAGGACGGTCAGGTTGAACAACTCTTCCGGCGTGATGATCGCAGCCTCCTGACCCGAGAACACGTCGGCCGGATTACCCGTGTTATAGTCGAACTCCAGCCGGATGGCGTTGCCCCAGTTGCCGGGGTTCTGTCGTGATACGCCGCCGACGCGCTGTCCTGCAAAGGCTCGGAACAAGTCGTCACCGTTATCGTTCCGTACTACGACGGAAGCGGTTGCGAAGGCGCCGCTCGCGACGCGAACAACGTAGGCCTGTTGTCCGCCGTTGAGAAAGAACTGGCTGATTCCGTAGCTCGCTGGACTGGTCTTCCGTAAGCCACCATATTCGCGTTGGAAATCGGGGAAACCGAGGACGCGGACAGGTGTGTCGAGGGGCCCGCGCTCGAAGGAATCGACAAACGCTGCGATTGACGTGCTCACGCCGGTGATGGTCCGAACGCCGCTAGGAACTTCTTCGATGTAAACGCCCGGATAGGTTGGTGCAACAGGCATGGGTTCCTTCCTCAGTTCGGGTTTGTTGATTGAAGAGCGGAAAAGTCGTTAAGGCCCACCGCCGCCAGACTCGGCACTCCCGGTCGAGGCTCTGCGACCGACCAGTATCCGCACCTCGGCCTCCTGGATCGTGCCGTTGGAAAACGAGAGCTGGTTTGGATTGGATCCGAGCAAACCCAGGATGCCCTCACCGCTGAAGATCTGCACCGAGTCCAGTGCCACAGCCGAGGAGCCCCCGACCACGGTGTAGGTCAGGAGCGGGTCCAGAACGGATGAGGTGATGAGGAGGAACTGGATTTGTTCCAAGTCACCGGGCTGAACCGCCACGCCCTCAAGGGTGCCCGGTTCCCCATTGCTCATGGGCGGGACTGTAATGTTGACTTCATCGTAGGCCTCCGCCCTTACTGCTCGGGCGGACGAGAGGGCAAGCGTCCCATTGACCTCGACATTGGTTGAGTAGTTGATGGTTACTGACATCGTCGGCCGCCTCCGGGTTGAGGATTAGCGAGCTGAATTGACGCTGACCAGTTGGGCTTAGCGAGTGACAGGATCTCAGCAGGCACTTCGTCACGAGATTCACGCGCGGCGGTCATCATAACCGTGCCCAGTGTCCGTTAGCTTAGTGTTCCGCGGCTGCACTGAGAATGGCGGGAAAGCCAGACCGCTTCACTCCAGTAATGGCAGGAGACGCTACCACCGAAGAACCCCCAAGGCAAGCGTTCTCGGGAGATGAGCGGGGCGAGATTGCACGACATGTTGTGGGGATATGCCGTTCGGATCCCAGGCAGGACGGGGCGACGGTCGTGACGACTGTGTTCAGACATTGTCGCGGGCACTATCGACCCGCCTGCCGCTCACTGAGGGGCGCGACCTGCTCGTCGGACAGACATTCATCAACGCCGATCCCTCCATGTTGCGGCAGCTGATGACATACGCTTAATACACGAATACGGACCCTGGAACGACGTCGCTACTGAACTGGCCCGTTGCGCCGGCCAGCAAGGCCTTGCCTCTCGGCGTCGTCGCCCCGGGCCGTCTTCGTTGGGTGGTCTGCGCAGTCCAACAGGCCCGTATGGGGCCTCGCCACACACGGCCGGCGCCGTGTAGCTTCTGGCGCAGCGCCTTTCGCGTCGCGGTGCATGAGCGTGAACCGGAGTCACGGCAAGTTGCTTAACGTCACTTCCTGCCGGCGGACGGCCGGACAAGTGTGTCATAGAACCCGAAACACTGCGCCACAGATGACGCACTCAGCGCCGCAGTGTCTCATGCGTACAGCCAATCTTGGCCGCGATCGACTGGATCGCCGCCCACTGCGAGCCGTGCGCCTGCTCTGCATCCCGTACCAGACGTACGGCCCGTTCCCGGACTTCTGGGGAGTATCGTTTCGATGTATTCATGACTCCATACTCTCAAGGATTGGAGTCTCCGGGAAACCCGGGGCGATTCAAGCACACCCTACGCTCCCCAGCAGTTTCGTAAAAATCCAGTGACTCGGGCACCGAGAGCCGCCCCGTGGGTAACTTCCAGCAACTGCGATCGTACGCCCGTGCAACATAGCAGCCACGAAAGCACACCTGACGGGACCACAGCACGTGTCATCGGCGATTGTATAGGTCAGAGCCGCTGCACAGATATGGTCAACACCTAGAGACTACAGTGAGTCATACCACGACCAAGCTGCGTAATGCCTTGCAACGCTTAAGCAGGCAGCCATAGACGTCGCAAATGGGCCGTACAGAACGTCGTAGACGTGTGGTGATCTGTCCAAGAAGTGAACGACAAGTCGACGCCAGCCATATTAGACAGCCGTCTTTTCTATCGCTCGCAAGTTATTGATTTTGGTCGGGGCGAGAGGATTTGAACCTCCGACCACCTGAACCCCATTCAGGTGCGCTACCAGGCTGCGCTACGCCCCGATGATTCAGTCCGCTGTTGGTGGGACTTGGGATGAGAGCCTGTCGAGCGGCGCCATTGGTCCGCGCTCGCGACAGCTTGTTAGAGTACTGTAAATCGCTCGGAAATGACAGGCGCGGGCTAGCGCTTGAGGATGTTAAGCACTTCCTCCAGTTCCGTGCGGAGCTGGCGGATGATCTGCTGGCTCTGGTTGACGTCGTGCTTGGCGTCGTCGCCGGCCATGCGCTGTCTCGCGCCGCCGATGGTGAAGCCGTGCTCGTAGAGCAGGCTGCGGATCTGGCGGATGAGAATGACGTCCTGGCGCTGGTAGTAACGCCGGTTGCCTCTGCGCTTCAGCGGCTTGAGCTGGGGAAATTCCTGTTCCCAGTACCGGAGCACATGGGGCTTCACCATACACAGCTCGCTGACCTCACCAATGGTGAAGTAGCGCTTGCCGGGGATAGCGGGGAGTTCGTTACTGCTCGATGGATCCAGCATAGGCCTCTACTCGTGCCTTTAGTTTTTGACCCGGGCGGAATGTCACCACGCGCCGGGCTGTAATTGGGATTTCCTGTCCCGTCTTGGGATTGCGCCCAGGGCGCTCGTTCTTGTCGCGAAGATCAAAGTTGCCGAATCCGGAAAGCTTCACCTGGCTACCGTCCGCCAAGGCCGCCCTCACCTCCTCGAAGAAAGCCTCGACCATCTCTTTCGCTTCACGCTTGTTGAGGCCGAGCTCTTCGAACAGCCGCTCTGCCATCGCCGCCTTTGTTAACGCCATATCAACCTCGCAAATCGGCTCCCAGCTGCCGGCCCAAAGCCTTGACGACCGTGTCCACCAGAGCATCGACCTCGGTATCGGTCAACGTCCGGGAAGCAGCCTGGAGGATTAAACCGAGGGCCAGGCTTTTCTTCCCTGAATCAATGCCTTCCCCCTGATAGACATCAAACAACTCTAGCTTTTTTAGCACATCAGATGACGCCTGTCCAATGCATTCTCGAACAGCCTGGGCGGTTACGCCCTCATCCACGATGATGGCGATATCTCGGCGGATGGCGGGAAATCTGGAGAGAGCCTCGAACTTCGGTACCCGCCCCGCCGCCGCCAGCTCGGCGTCGAGCTCGAACAGGTACACCGGCCCAGTCAGGTCCAGCTCCTTCAGGAGCGACGGGTGCAAGGCGCCCAGGGAGCCCACCTGACGATCCCCTCGCTGGACTGTCGCCGCCTGGCCCGGGTGCAGCGCCGGGTGGCGGCTGGGCACGAAGGTGAACTGGTCGGGATCCCCGCTCAGGCCCAGCAGCGCCTCCACGTCTGCCTTCACATCGTGGAAGTCCAGGGGCCGCTGCGGACTTCCCCACTGCTCCGGGTAGGGGCTGCCCGCCACCACGCCGGCCAGAGTGGGTGTCTGGTGGGTGGCCCCATCCCGGCGCCGGAAGCGCAGGCCGCTCTCGAACAACCGCACCCGCCCCTGCTGGCGATTCTGGTTGTAGGCCAGCGCCTTGAGCAGGCCGGTCCAGAGGGTCGTGCGCATCACCGCCATGTCCGCGGAGATCGGGTTGGAGAGCCTCACCGGCTGCTCATCCGGATCGATCTTCGCCTGCTGCCCGGGGTCGACGAAGCTGTAGGTGATGGCTTCGTGGTAGCCGCGGTCCATGAGCAGGTGGCGCATACGGAAGAGTTCCACCCGGGACTCGGTGGCGGTGCGCACCTCGAGATTCGCCCGCGGCGCGACGCTGGGCACGTTGTCGTAGCCGACGATGCGCGCGATCTCCTCGATCAGATCGGCCTCGATGACCAGGTCGAAGCGGAAGCTCGGGGGCGTCACTTCCCAGCGGTCTCCCTCCTCCACCACTGAGGCGCCCGAGCGTGTCATGACCTCCGTCACGGTCTCCGGGGCCACAGACATGCCGAGCACCCGCTTGATGCGCTCCGGACGCAGCCCGATGGCCTGCCGCTGGGGCAGATGCTCTTCCGATGATACGTCGATAACCGGACCCGGCTCGCCGCCGATGATGTCCAGCAGCAGGGCCGTGGCCCGCTCCATGGCGCGACGCTGCAGGGCGAAGTCGACGCCCCGCTCGAAGCGGTGGGAAGAATCGGTGGCCAGCCCGTAACGCCGTGCCCGGCCGGAGATGGCCGTGGGCGTGAAGTGGGCACTCTCCAGAAAGATGTGGCGGGTCTGCTCCGAGACGGCCGTGGACAGTCCGCCCATGATGCCGGCCAGGGCTACGGGGCCGTTGCCGTCGGCGATCACCAGGCTGTCGGCGTCGAGGGTCAGCTCTGTGCCATCCAGAAGCGCTATGCCCTCCCCCTGGGTTGCACGCCGCACCTGAATGCCGCCGGCCAGCTTCTCCAGATCGAAGGCGTGCATGGGCTGGCCGAGCTCGAGCAGCAGATAGTTGGTGACGTCCACGATGGCGCTGATGCTGCGCAGGCCGCTGCGGCGCAGTCTTTCCTGCATCCAGAGCGGCGTCGGCGCGCTCGGGTCGACGTTGCGAATCACGCGCCCCACGTAGCGCGGGCAATCGGCCGGCGCCGTGATCTCCACCGGAAACTCGTCCGCGACCGCCGGCTCCATGGCAGGCATGTCGGGCGGGTTCACGGGGCAGCGATAGATGACGCCCACCTCCCTGGCAATGCCGGCAATGCCCAGACAGTCACCCCGGTTGGGCGTCAGATCAAGATCGATGCTCACATCGTCCAGGTTGAGAACATCGCCGATCGCCTCTCCCACCGGCGCATCCTGGGGCAACGCCAGGAGTCCCTCGGAGCTCTCTTCGATGCCCAGCTCCTCGCCTGAGCAAAGCATGCCGAAGGACTCCACTCCGCGTAGCTTGGCTTTCTTGATCTTCATGCCGCCCGCCAGCTCGGCCCCCACCAGGGCCGTGGGGGCACGCATGCCTTCGCGCACGTTGGGTGCGCCGCAGACGATGTCCAGGGGCTGCTCCTGGCCGACGTGCACCTTACACACCCGCAGCTTGTCGGCGTTGGGATGGGGCGCCACCGACAGCACCTCGCCCACGACGATACCCGCCTGAGGGCCCGCCACCGGCTCCACGCCGGCCACCTCCAGCCCTGCCGTGGTCAGGCGCTCGGCAAGCTCGTCAGTGCTGACCGGTGGGTCGACCCACTCCCGCAGCCATTGTTCGCTGAGTTTCATTTTGCAGTGAGTAGTGAATAGTGATCAGTGAATGGTGATTGGTGAGCAGTTGTCAGCGAGAACTAGCAGCCGTGTCTTCAGCTCTTGTGTTGACTCTTGGACTGGAGGGAGCGAATGAGGCCAAGGAGCATGCGGGCCACTTGGCTCGTTTCCTCTTGCACTGTTCTCAGCCTTGTCTGCTGTCCCATACCGATCGCTACTGAGATCTCGATTTGGGTATCCAGCTCGCTTGCTGACCCGAGGGCTACTTACAAAAAGCGAGTGAACTCTTTCGGCCCGTGCCGCGCGGCCCCTTCCGCAATGTTGCTTGCAACGGACACGGCTGCTCGACGCATCTGTGCGACGAGTCCGAAGCGCTCCTCTTTAGGGAAAGAGCGGGTGACATCGTAAACGCTGCCAGCGAGCTCAATCGCGCTTTTCCACACCTCCAGATCCCTGTGCGTTCCCATCCCCGCAAGCCTCCCTGCTTCCGGCATCAACCACGCTTGTTATTAAATCACTCCCAACCAGTCACTATTCACGGCTCACCAGTCACTGCTTACCGAAACTGCCTCAGAAACCTCAGATCGTTTTCGAAGAACAGGCGTAGATCGTTGACGCCGTAGCGGAGCATGGCCAGGCGTTCCACGCCCATGCCGAAGGCGAAGCCGGTGTAGCGCTCGTTGTCGATGCCCACGTAGTCGAAGACGTTGGGGTGCACCATGCCGCAGCCGAGGATCTCCAGCCAGCCGGTGTGGCTGCACACCCGGCAGCCCTTGCCCCCGCACATGACGCATTGGATGTCGACCTCGGCGGAGGGCTCGGTGAAGGGGAAGTAGGACGGCCGGAAACGGGTCCTGAAGTCCGCTTCGAAGAAGCTGTGCAGGAAGGCGTCCAAGATGCCCTTGAGATCGGCGAAGCTCACCGCCTCGTCCACCATCAGCCCCTCCACCTGGTGGAACATGGGCGAGTGGGTCAGATCGGAGTCGCAGCGGTAGACCCGCCCGGGCGCGATGACGCGGAGGGGCGGCTTCTGCTTTTCCATGACCCGGATCTGCACCGGCGAGGTATGCGTTCGCAGCACGGTGTGCTCGTCGAAGTAGAACGTGTCGTGCATGGCCCGGGCGGGATGGTGGGCGGGAATGTTGAGCGCTTCGAAATTGTGGTAGTCGTCCTCTATCTCGGGACCTTCCGCGATGTCGAAACCGGCTTTGGCGAAAATCGTCTCGATGCGCTCCAGGGTCCGCGTGACAGGGTGCGGGCCGCCGGTGTCCTGACCGCGGCCGGGGAGCGTCACGTCCACACGCTCCCGCTCCAGGGCGGTCTCCAGCTCGGCCTGCTGCAGGGCCTCGCGTCGCGCCTCGATGGCGCTCTGCACCGTTCGCTTGGCCTGGTTGATGGCCTGCCCGGCGGCCGGTCGCTGCTCCGGCGGCAGCGAGCCGAGCTGCTTCAGCTGGGCCGTGAGCACGCCCTTCTTGCCGAGATACCGGACGCGCAGGGCATCCAGCGCGGCGAGGGTGCCTGCTGCAGCCAGTTGTCCCTCGGCCTCGGCAATGATGTTGGCTATGTCGTCCACGGCACCGGATGACCCCTGGTCAAAACGAAATAGGGGAAAGGCCCGCCGGCCCTTCCCCTAGATGTATCTGTCGCTGTCTTTGTGGAGCGTCCCGCTTGGGGACGACTTCCGTACTGAAGCGTGCTGTCAGCTGGAAAGGCTGGCTTTCGCCTGGTCCGCCAAGGCTGCAAAGGCCGTCTTGTCGTTGACCGCCAGATCCGCGAGCACCTTGCGATCGATGATGATTTCGGCCTTGTTCAGCCCGTTCACAAAGCGGCTGTAGGACATGCCGTGCTCCCGTGCCGCCGCGTTGATGCGGGTGATCCACAAGGCACGGAACTGACGCTTGCGCTGGCGCCGGTCGCGGTAGGCATACTGGCCTGCCTTGATCACCGCCTGCTTGGCAACACGGTAGACATTCTTCCGACGACCGGCGTAGCCCTTGGCCTGGGAAATGACTTTCTTGTGTCTGGCGCGAGCGGTCACGCCACGTTTCACGCGAGGCATATCGGCATTCCCCCCTAGCTGTACGGCAACATGCGCCGGATGAGCGGTGCATCCACGCTGGCAACAAGCTCAGGCGCGCGCAGATGCCGCTTCCGCTTGGTGCTCTTCTTGGTGAGAATATGTCGCCGGTGCGACTGGTTCTTTCGCAGCCGACCGGTGGCGGTGCGCGAGAACCGCTTCGCCGCCCCGCGGTTGGTTTTCATCTTGGGCACTTCTCTGTCTCCTGTATTCTCGTTCGAGGTGCCGCGTAAGCGGTCTTTCCGTTCCGTACCTCGGTGCTTTGCACGTGAGTAGTGAATAGTGATTAGTCTTTAGTTCAGATAGATGCGGTGGGTTGCTGATGAGAGCGTCACGGCAACTCACCGTCTTTTTGCTTAACCAATCACCATTCACCGCTCAGTGTTCACTCATCTCCACTCACTTCTTCGGGGCCAGCATCATGACCATTTGCCGGCCTTCCAGTCTGGGCTCCTGCTCCACCTTGGCGTACTCTGCGAGGTCCTGCTCGACGCGCTCCAGGAGTTGCCGTCCCAGCTCCTGGTGGGCCATCTCCCGGCCTCGGAACCACATGGTCACTTTGGCGCGGTCTCCGTGGGTGAGAAACCGGACCAGGTTGCGCAGCTTCGTCTGGTAGTCCCCTTCGCCGGTCCCCGGCCGAAACTTGACCTCTTTGACGTGGACCTGCTGCTGCTTCTTGCGGGCCGACTGCTTTTTCTTGTTCTCCTGGAACAGAAACTTGCCGTAGTCCATCAGCCGGCACACCGGCGGATCGGCCTGTGGGGCTATCTCAACCAGATCAAGGTCTGCTTCGTCCGACGCCGCCAGCGCCTGTTCCAGAGAGACGATCCCGACTTGTTCCCCTTTTGCTCCGATGAGACGTATGTTTGGTGCGTTGATCTCATCGTTGATCCGGTGCTTCGTTTTCGAAGACACCGGGCTTCGATCTCGCTGAGCGATGTCTAGTCCTCCACAGCAGGCCGGCCGAGGCGCGCAATATCCCCCCTCAGGCGCTCGGCGAAGGCATCAATGGGCATCCCACCGAGGTCCTCGCCGGCACGCGTGCGCACCGATACCGTACGATTATCGACTTCCCGACCGCCTACGATGAGCAGATACGGGACCCGTTGCAACGTGTGTTCGCGGATTTTAAGACCGATTTTCTCGTTTCTCAAGTCGGCGTCCGCCCTGAACCCCTGTTTTCTCAAGGTTTTTGCAACCTCGTCGGTGTACCCCGCCTGACCGTCGGTAATACTCATCACAACGGCCTGAACGGGCGCCAGCCATGGCGGAAATTTCCCGGCGTGCTCCTCCACGAGGATGCCGATGAAGCGCTCCAGGGACCCCAGAATGGCTCGGTGGAGCATGACCGGGGTGCGGCGGCTGCCGTCCTCGTGCACATACTCGGCCCCCAGACGGCCGGGCATGGAGAAATCCACCTGGATTGTGCCGCACTGCCAGATCCGGCCGATGCAGTCCTTGAGGGAGAAGTCGATCTTGGGGCCGTAGAAGGCCCCGTCGCCGGCCTTCAGGGTCCATTCCAGCTGGTTGCGGTCCAGCGCGACCTCCAGGGCCTGCTCGGCCTTGTCCCAGATTTCGTCGCTCCCGACCCGCTTCGGCGGCCGGGTGGAAAGATTGACGATGATCTCCGTGAAGCCGAAGTCCGCATACACCTGAAAAAGCAGCTCGATGAACGCGGCCACCTCGTCCTGGAGCTGATCCTCGGTGCAGAAAATGTGGGCGTCATCCTGGACGAAGTTCCTGAGCCGCATGAGGCCGTGCAGGGTGCCGGACGGCTCGTTGCGGTGACAGGAGCCGAATTCCGCCAGGCGCAGCGGCAGTTCCCGGTAACTCTTCACGCCTTGGTTGAAGATCTGGATGTGACAGGGGCAGTTCATGGGCTTAACCGCGTAGTCCCGGTTCTCCGCCTGCAGGGCGAAGATCTCTTCGCCGAACTTGTCCCAATGGCCCGACTTCTCCCACAGGGAGCGATCCAGGATCTGCGGGGTCTTGACCTCCCGGTAGCCGTGTGCGCGCATCAGGTCCCGCACATAATTCTCCACTTCCCGGTAGATGACCCAGCCCTTGGGGTGCCAGAACACCATGCCGGGGGCCTCTTCCTGAAGATGGAAAAGGTTGAGCTGCTTGGCCAGCTTGCGGTGGTCCCGCTTCTCCGCCTCCTCAAGACGGTGCAGATAGGCCTTGAGATCGTCCTTGCTGCCCCAGGCGGTGCCGTAAATACGCTGCAGCATCTCGTTCCTGGAATCACCCCGCCAGTAGGCGCCGGCCAGCTTCATCAGCTTGAAGGCCTTGAGCTTGCCGGTGCTCGGCACATGGGGACCCCGGCACAGGTCGATGAAATCGCCCTGCTGGTAGAGCGAGATTTCCTCGCCGGCAGGGATGTCGCTGATGATCTCGGCCTTATACTCCTCGCCCATGTTGCGGAAGAATTTGACCGCCTCGTCCCTGTCCATGACGGTGCGGGTGACGGGGTAGTTCTTGCCCGCCAGCTCCTTCATCTTCTTCTCGATGGCGGCCAGATCCTCCGGCGAGAAGTGCTTGTCGTAGGCGAAGTCGTAGTAGAAGCCGTCCTCGACGGTGGGTCCGATGGTCACCTGCGCCTCGGGAAACAGCTCCTTCACCGCCTGCGCCATCAGATGCGCCGTTGAGTGGCGGAGGAGATCCAGGCCGGCCTCGTCCTTGCCGGTGACGATGGCCAGCTCGGTGTCCCGGTCGATGAGAAACGAGGTGTCCACCAGCTTGCCGTTTACCTGGCCGGCCAGCGCCGCCTTGGCCAGGCCGGGCCCGATATCGGCAGCCACCTCGTGCACGGTAACAGGCCTGTCGAAGCTCTTGACCGAGCCGTCGGGAAGGGTGATTTGGGGCATGGACAGTCCTGCTTCAGTGGTGACCTATACGAGCGGCCACATGATCAAAAAAAGGGCCGGAAGCCCTTGCAAGGTTGTTGGTAGGCGCGAGTGGAGTCGAACCACCGACCACTACCATGTCAAGGTAGTGCTCTACCACTGAGCTACGCGCCTTCAAGACAGCGTCTAAAGATACTTCATCCCCTTGGGCGGGTTCAAGGCTTGCCTGGCCGGACACCTGTTACTGGTTGCTGGCTGATTTGAGCTCAGGCATACCCAGGTTGCGCTCTTCGATGCGCTGGATCTCGTCCCGCAGGCGCGCGGCCTCCTCGAACTCCAGGTTCTCCGCGTGCTTGAACATGCGCCGCTCTAATTCTTTCACGGTCTTCTGCAGTGCCTGGGGCGACAAGCCGGCGTACTCGGCCACCTCCTCTGCCACGTGCGCGTACTCCTGGGCGGACGGCGGCGCACCGCGGTATGCGCCCTCCAGGATGTCGGCCACCGCTTTCTGGACGGACTTCGGTGTGATGCCGTGCACCTGGTTGTGCTCCATCTGCTTGCGACGCCGCCGCTCAGTCTCCTCCAGCGCCCGCTGCATGGAGCCGGTGACCGTATCCGCGTACAGAATGGCCTTGCCGTTGACGTTGCGGGCGGCCCGCCCGATGGTCTGAATCAGGGATCGGTCGGAGCGGAGGAAGCCTTCCTTGTCGGCATCCAGCACCGCCACCAGGGACACTTCCGGCATGTCCAGCCCTTCGCGGAGCAGATTGATCCCCACCAGCACGTCGAACACCCCCAGGCGCAGGTCGCGGATTATCTCCACCCGCTCCACGGTGTCGATGTCCGAGTGCAGATAGCGCACCTTCACCCCGTGGTC
>JASJBY010000028.1 GCA_030066245.1 Gammaproteobacteria bacterium | reverse complement strand
CAGACGCCGTACCAGGCTGATCCCGGCGAAACCACAGCCGACGACGGCTATACTCTTGCGCTTCCGGTCGATAATGGCCTGCAACCCGTGTCGTGAAAGTCTGCCGAGCCCAGCCCGGATTTCTCACCGGGATTACTGCGGGCATCCTGCCCTCCGCCCCTGCGGGGCCAGCGTCGCTACGCTCCGCTGTTGAAAATCGCTCCCAGCGATCTTGTCGGAATCTTGGGCCGCTCTGGCAAAACAGATTGGCCGATCGCCCGCAGAGGCATAGCGGGACTATGGCTCAAGGGGGATCGGTCAACATGCAAAGCCAGAGTGGGCCAAGAACCGAATAGGACAGATTGTTCATCAGTAAGACCGCTTGGTGAAGCCGATGTGTTGAGCTTGCCAACATAACCTGCAATACAAGGTCCGCCTGGTGAGAAATCCGGGCTTGTACTCCATCACAGTGGTTTTGATGATTTCAGAGCGCCCCGGCCGGGTCCCACAACAGCTGTATCGCCGTCTGTGATCGACATTTACGAACAGCTATCCAAAGGCCCGTTGTCTCTGTGGGCGCAGAGCATTATGGCAGTCTCCCGTGGCCTGAGAAACGCCAGCAGGCAAAAAAGACCGGCCAAGGGTGTAGCACCCAGGGCCGGTCAGTAGGGCCCGCACTTCGGCGGTCAAGTCGCAGAGAGGTGGGAGAAGCGGCCGGGGACCCACCGTCCAAGGGCCTGCACAGCCAACCGCTCCAGCGCCTGGAGGGCAGCATCGCCAACCCCGCCGCTCGCTTATCTGTTCGCAGCCTCCATGCCATGTGTTGTCTGCAGGAGACTGGATAGTCGAATCAATGCCTTAGGCGTTGGTTCGGAAGGCGGAGGCTTCTCAAGCGACTTCGGTGTGCGTGATATTTCGCGGCTTGACACGATATTTCGCGGCAAGGTTCGACTTACGGGGGCGAAGCGATGACCTTTTTCCAGGCGGGATGGGAGCCTATAAGACGCAACGCCGTTGCAAGCAAGGATTGGCCCGGTTCGGTCCTGTGCCAGGTAGAGGCGCCGGATGGGTGGGGCAGGGGTACCACGTCCGTGGGTCGGTCGAGGACGTCGATCCGGTGGATGCGTCCAACAATATCTCTAAGAGGCCTGGGCGTGAGGAGCTGGGCGATGGCGAGCTTTCCGACCGGTAGTATCAAGGTGGGTCGAAGCACGCGGATTTCTGCTCCGAGCCATCGCGCGCAGTTGGCTATTTCGTCCTGCGACGGGACTCGGTCACCTCCTCTTGGGTTCTTGCCCGGATAACAGCGGCACACTGCGGCCATGTAGATCCGATTTCGAAACTCCTCTTCATCGAGTCCGATGCGGGCGAACCACGAGAACAGGGTTTTGCCGGCGGTCCAGGCAAACGGTCTGCCGGCGGGGCCTTCCCTTGCGCCGGGCGCCTGACCGATGAGCAGCACCGGGGAGACCACGGGCGCGCCCGTGACTACGGGACCTAGCATTGACGGGCACAGGCGACAGCGCTTGAGCTGCGCCTGGTGCCGGTCCAGCCGCTGTGCCGTATTGCTCATCGTTCCCGCTCGTGGACAGCGGCCTGCACGCCCGTTTGCGGAACGGCATGACATCCGTCGAATCCGGACTTGCCCGGGAAAGCTGCAGAACCGCCCGCATCCGGTCTCCTATTGAAGCAAACCACCCGTCCTCGTCTCCCGGCTGTAATGCCCCTGGTCCGAGCTCAAGCCGGCGTCTCATCCTACCGACACCCTGCCTGTTCCTCCCTCCAGCATGTTATCTTACCCAGAGTCGAGGAGGATTAACGTGTCCGCAGCAGCGCTTTCTACGGCGGCGACAGCGGGGCGCAGGGGGATAAGACAAATTCACGAAGAGCAACGTTGCGCACGGGCGTGCAGGTGGAGATAACCATGGCGGCTCCTGAATTATCCAAAGCAAAAGAGTTTCTCGACGCACAGGCGAAGGCGGAAAAGCTGAAGCAAGAGCTGATTGCGCAGCTGCGCAAGCAGATCATGGACGTCCAGGCCATGGTGCAGATGCCCATGGACCAGGTGCTTGGCAGCGAAATCGTCTCCCTGCTGTCAGGAAAGCCGCGAAAGAAGCCGGCGAGCGCGCCCACGGTTGCGCCCCAGCCTGCAGATGTGCCCCCCAAGACCTGCTATCTCAATCCCGAGGTGCGCAACGTACCGCGCGACCTGGAGAAGAAGGTTGAGTACCTGTTGAATCTCCCCCTCAACGATTTGGTGCCGGCTGTCGGGGACCCGGCAAACAGTCCCGCTGAGTGGGTGCGGCACGCAAAGCCGGAGGACCTGGCTCAGATGAAGGTGCCGAACCCGAAATGGTGGAACCATCCCGCAACCACCGACACGGATCGAGCCAACTGGAGTCCCTGACGCCGCTGCGTGCCACCGGTCGGGCGGCCGACGGACCGCTCTCCCGCAACGCACCACCGAGCGAGACTCGACGGATCGCAAGCCACACGCAAACAGTGTCAGCAGAGAACTGCCTCCCACCAACCGTGGAGTCTGAAGGTCGCGGCAGGAGGTCGAGGGACCGGAAATGAAAAGCGAAAATTTGCCAACGGCCCGGAAGCAGAGCATCACGACCGACAAGTTCCTCTTTTTTTTCCTCGGCCTTCGTAAAGGTGAGATCGAGAAGAGGGTGCAGGCACTGCGGCGGGACCACCCCGATGAGAGCCCGGAGCAGCTGGCAAGGCGACTCGCCAAGGCCGACACGTCCCTTTCTGTTCTGAGCGGCGCGTTGCTGCATCTGCCCATGATGGTGCCGGGTGTTGGGATAGCGCTCAGGTTGCTGGGCGTTGCAGCCACCGCAACCGCCATGTCGGCGCTGCACCTTTATCTCATTCTCGAGATCGCTTTGCTGTTTGGGCGAGACATCGACGACCAGGCGCGGGTACCTGAAATGCTGACGATTCTCGCTGCCAGCGGGCTCACTGCAGGTACTCCGATACTGATGCGCAGCGTCGGTTTGACGCCGCTGCTGGCGCTGCCGGCGGGCATCCTGACCGTGGCGGCGGCCCGCCGGCTGATCGTCGAGGCTGCGATACGCTATTACAAACGGGCGTCCTGACGGAGTAATGGGCATCATCGCCCGACGTGGCTTGATCGCGGGCCGGCTGCGTTATCTCGTGGGGGCAGGAAACGTCATGACGACCCGCAGGCCGGGGGCGTTGTCTTCAAGCGTAAGCGAAATCTCATGCAGCTTCGCAACTGCAGCCACCAGGCTGAGACCGAGACCGTTTCCGGCGGTCGCTCGATGGGTTTCCAGCCTGTAGAAACGCCGGAACACGTTGTCTTGATCATCTGGCGGGATCCCTTGCCCGGAGTCGGCAATGACGAGCTGGGCTCGCTCCGAACGGGTGGTCAGCGCGACCGAAATCTGACCGTCGGGCGGCGTATACTTGATGGCGTTGTCCAGCAGGTTCGCGAGGGACTGGAAAAGGAGGTCCCTGTCGCCGAGCACGGGGGCGACGTCGCACAGGTTCAGTGTCAGTTTCTGCTGCTTCGCCTCGGCCACCGGTTCATAGAGCTCGGTAACGTCCCGCACCAGCTCCGTCAGATCCAGCTCCACGAATCCAGCCCGCCGCTCTCCGGACTCGACCCTCGCGATACGCAGCAGCGCGTTGAAGGTGGAAAGCAGGCCGTCTGCTTCCACGATCGCCTGCTCTAACAGAGCATGTCTCTGCTCTGACTCGCCCGAATGGTCTGCCTTCAGCAGCTCCAGGGAATTCCTCAGGCGTGTCAACGGCGTCTTCAGGTCATGGGCGATGTTGTCGGAGATGCGGCGTACCTCTTCCATGAGGGCCTCGATCCGGTCCAGCATGGCATTCAGGTTGCCCGTCAGACGGTCGAAGTCATCGCCGGAATGGTCGGTCGGCATCCGCCGCGACAGGTCTCCAGACATAATCTCCCGGCTGGTCTGGTTGATGGCGTCGATGCGGCGGACCATGCTGCGGGTCATCATGGTGCCGCCGACCAGGGCCAGTACCAGGGTGATCAGCAGGCCCCACGCGAGGGTTCTGACGATGAGCCGTTGCGTCTCGCCCAGCTCGTGCAGGTCGCGACCCACCAGCAGAAGGAATCCCCCTCGCAGCTTGAATGCACGAGCCCGTGCCGGGTGTACCTGGTCCGCTGACCAGCCCTCGTCCTCCAGGCGAAAGTTCAGCCAGCCATCGGGCGATAGCGGGACGTCAGGCCAACGACTGATGTTGCCCGCCAGCGGCCCGAGGTCTTCATCCACGAGAAGGTAGATGGAAGAGCCTCCGGGCTTTCGGGATGTACGCTGCACAATCAGCGCCGTCAGCCCGGGAAGGCCATCGGTGCGGTACCGTTCCGCCAGACCAGTGATCTCCGCCTCGATGGTCGCATCGGCTTGGCTGGCCATGTAGCGGGCGGTGGACCAGTAGATGTAGACCAGCAAAATGAGCACGGAACCGCCGAACAGGGCCATGTACACCAGGGCCAGCCGAAAGCTTGAGCTGCGCAGGATGTTGGCTGCCACCCGTCACTCCGGCGCACGCAGGCAATAGCCTGCGCCACGCACGGTGTGCAGCAGCGGGTAGCCGAACTCCTTGTCCACCTTGGAGCGAAGCCGGCTTATGTGCACGTCGATGACGTTGGTTTGGGGGTCGAAGTGATAGTCCCAGACGCCCTCCAGCAACATGGTGCGGGTGACCACCTGGCCGGCGTGTCGCATGAGGTACTCCAGCAGCCGGAACTCGCGCGGCTGCAGCTCGATGGTGCGGCCCGCGCGCCGCACCGTCCGCGACAGCAAGTCCATGGTCAGGTCTCCCACCTGATGTTCCGTTTTGGTCCGGGCGATGTCCTTGCGTCGAGCGAGAGCCTCCAGTCTGGCGAGGAGCTCCGAGAAGGCGAAGGGCTTGACCAGATAATCGTCGCCGCCGCTCTTCAGTCCCTTGACCCGGTCGTCCACCTCGCCCAGCGCGCTCAGGATCAGGACGGGTGTCTGGTTGGAGGCAGCTCTCAGTGTCTGTATGACGGCGAGCCCGTCGATGCCGGGGAGCATCCTATCGACGATCAGGACATCGTAATCGCCTTCCATGGCGAGAAAGAGTCCGCCCTTACCATCCCCGGCATGCACGGTCGTATGGCCGCTCTCCTTCAGGCCCTTCTCGAGATAGCCGGCAGTGCTCGTGTCGTCTTCGATGACCAGAATATGCATGTGTGGAGGCGTCTCGTCGTGAGCACCCTCGTGCCGATGAAGAATGAGGCCGCGAGACGAAGTCTCAAACGGGCGCCGCCGGCGTCCTGGCGGCGGCGCCTTTTGCTTTCGGGGCGTTCGGCGCGGTCGCTCAGCCTACCTCCACGGCCACGAACCACTGTTGGCCCTGGCGATTGACCAGCAGCAGCACGTTGTCCTGCTCAGCGGCAGCCGCCTTCTGAACCTCGGAAGCGAGGGCTGCTGGCGCGGCCACGGGTGTGCGCCCGGCCCGGACGATGACGTCGCCCGGTTTGAGCCCGCGGCGCTCGGCCGCGCTGCCGGACTCGACTTCGACAACTAGCGTACCACGAACATCTCCCGCGATTTTGAACCGTTCCCGAAGCTCCGGCGTGATAGCGGCCACAGCCAGGCCAAGCTTTGCCTGCTCCGATGTTTCCTGCGTTTTCCCGGCCAGGGTGACTTTCTCGCCGGGGGTGCGTTTGATGACCGCGTGCAGGCTCTGACGCTTGCCGTCTCGCCACACGCTCAGGGGGGTCTTGGCGCCGGGGGCCGTGTCCGCGACGAGGCGGGGCAAATCCTTCAGCTCGCTGATTTGCTGTTCGTTGAAAGACAGTATGACGTCACCCACCTGTATGCCAGCCCGGGCGGCGGGTGAGTCCGGCGTGACCTCTCCGACCAGGGCGCCTTCGGCACGGGGAAGACCCAGGCTCTTGGCCAGGTCATCGGTCACCGTCTGGATCTGCACACCGAGCCAGCCCCGCTCCACGTGGCCGTTGGCCATCAGCTGCTCGATGACGGGCTTGGCCTGAGCAGCCGGCACGGCGAAGCCGATGCCCACGTTCCCGCCCGTGGGAGAGTAGATGGCCGTGTTGACGCCGATGACTTGCCCGGTCAGGTCGAACAGAGGTCCTCCGGAGTTGCCCCGGTTGATGGGCGCGTCAATCTGCAGGTAGTCGTCGTAGGGACCTGATTGTATGTCCCTGCCCCTTGCCGAGATGATGCCGCTGGTAACCGAGCCGCCGAGGCCGAAAGGATTGCCGATGGCGAGCACCCAGTCGCCGGCCCGGGCGGTGTCCGAGTCCCCGAAGGTCACATATGGCAGCACATCGTCGGTTTCGACCTTAAGCAGCGCCAGGTCTGTCTTCGGGTCCACGCCCCGCAGCTCGGCCGTCAGGCGACGACCGTCGTTGAGAACCACGTTGACTTGTTCCGCGCCGTCTATCACATGATGGTTGGTCACGATATAACCATCCGGTGTCACAATGAATCCAGACCCGACTCCCTGGGTTTTCGTCCCGGGACCACCTCGCTGAGGCAGCATGGGGGACTGCTCGAAGAAGCGCTCGAAGAATTCCCGAAAGGGGGAGTTGTCCGGCAGCTGCAGGTCGGGTGGATTGCGGCGCGTCGACGCGGCAGTACCGACAACGGCCACATTCACGACCGCAGGCTGGACTGCGTGCACCACTTCCGCAAAGCCCGCCTTGGACTGGACGGCCGACGCGGCGGTGACCAGCGGCGATGAATCGGGCAGGTGTGTGGCCTCGGGCAGACGCGCAGCGGCAATGCCCGTGAGGCCACCGACGGCAAGGGCGACAGCAAGAGCGACCGCCGAACGCTTGAATCGCTGGCCCGCAGGTCGGGCATGGTCCTTGGTCGGCGCCGGGCTATGGTTCCTACGTTCCTGCATTACTGAGTCCTCCAAGAGTGACTAGAGTTGAACAGCACTTACCATAGCCGCGGCATACTAACGAGCGGATTGCCGGAGGATTAAACTTTGGTAAGGACGCGTCGGTTCCGAGCAAGCGAATCCGTGCACCAGCATGATCCACGAAGGCGGCGCCTGGCGTCATGTCGGTGCGCGCTGGCGACCACCCGACGGCGACCATCCGGGATCACCGGAGGTGAACCCTGGCGTCCTGTTGTGGCACAGCGTTTGCTCTGCGTTATGACTTGACGGCCTGGCGCCGAGATTGTTCATGGCCATACGCGTCGCCCTCGACCACAGAACCGTTTACCACTACGACCGGCCGGTAAACCTTTCCCCGCACCTGATCAGGCTGCGTCCGGCACCCCATGCGCGCACACCGGTCCACGAGTATTGCCTGGAGATCGCCCCCCAACAGCACCGCCTCTATTGGCAGCAGGACCCGTTCAGCAACTTCGTGGCGCGCGTTGTGTTCCCGGAGCGGGTGAGCGAACTGGCCGTGCGTGTCCGGCTGGTGGCGGACATGACGGTCATCAACCCGTTCGATTTCTTCGTGGAGGCATACGCCGAGCACTACCCGTTCCGCTATGACGCCCTGTTGCGCAAGGAGCTCGAGCCTTACTTCGAGATCACAGAGTCGGGGCCCCGACTGCAGCGGTGGGTGTCGAAGGTCGAGCGCCGGAAGACCAAGATTGTCGATTTTCTTGTGGATCTGAATCAGCGCCTTCGTCAGGAGATCGATTACACGGTACGGCTGGACCCTGGAATTCAGAGCTGTGAGGAGACATTCGACAAGGCGCTCGGCTCTTGCCGCGATACGGGCTGGCTGCTGGTACAGATCCTGCGCCATCTGGGCTTGGCCGCACGCTTCGTCTCGGGCTACCTGATACAACTCACTGCAGACGTCAAGGCACTGGACGGCCCCTCGGGTCCGAAACACGACTTTACCGATCTCCATGCCTGGGCCGAGGTGTACGTGCCGGGGGCAGGGTGGGTCGGACTGGATCCTACCTCGGGTCTCTTCGCAGGCGAGGGCCACATTCCGCTGTCGTGCACGCCGGACCCGGTGAGCGCCGCGCCCATTACGGGCTACAGCGACAAGTGCGAGGTCCAGTTCGACTATTCCAACGACATCATGCGTGTGCACGAGGACCCCCGTGTCACCAAGCCCTACACGGAGGAACAGTGGGCAGCAATCCGCGCGTTGGGTCGGACTATCGATGATGAGCTGGAGGCGCTGGACGTGCGTCTGACCATGGGCGGGGAGCCCACTTTTGTCTCCGTGGACGACATGGAGGGGGCTGAGTGGAACACCGAGGCGCTGGGCGTTGACAAGCGCGAGCGTGCCGGGGTGCTCCTGAAGCGCCTGAAGAGCGCTTTCGCAGCGGGGGGGTTGTTGCACTACGGCCAGGGTAAATGGTACCCGGGCGAGCCGTTGCCCCGCTGGGCCCTCGGCTGCTACTGGCGAACCGACGGCGTGCCCCTGTGGCGGGACGAGGCACTGGCAGCCGATGAATCCAGGCATTACGGCATGACCGCCGCGGATGCGCTCCGTTTCGCCGAGCGACTCGCCGCAGGTCTGAAGCTGGTGGAGGCCGAGCCCATAGCGGGCTACGAGAACTGGGCCTACTACCTCTGGCGCGAGGCGCGGCAGCCGGAGGCGGTGGACACGGTGGCCATTCCGTGGGCGCCGCAGTTCCGTGATGACATGAGCCTGGCGCTCGCCCGGGGCCTGGATCGCGCCGTGGGCTACGCACTGCCCGTTACCTGGGACTTGGAGCAGGGTTGCTGGCGCAGCGGCCCGTGGCGCTTTCCGGGGGAGCGCATGCAGCTGGTGCCCGGTGGTTCGCCCATGGGTTTGCGGCTCCCCATCCACCAGCTGCCCTGGGTGGACGAGGTCGAGCGGGAAGAGGAACTGATCGCTCCTGCGCCATGGCCGCCAGCCGCCGGTGGCGGCGAGGCGCCGCAGGCCAGCGGGCCGCTTGCCGCCGATGCCCGGCCGGAAGTCATCCGACGCCGTTATCGCGCCTGGGCAGGTGTGCCCCACACGGCCATATGCCTGGAGCCACGAGACGGCAAGCTGTACGTGTTCATGCCCCTGCTGGAGGATTTCCGTTTATACGCCGGTCTGCTCGACGCGGTGCAGGCCACTGCGGCGGAGCTGTCTCTGCCGGTCGTCATCGAGGGCTATGAGCCGCCGGCGAGCCCGTTGCTCGACTACTTCAAGGTGACGCCGGACCCGGGAGTCATCGAGGTCAACATCCATCCGGCCGTGACCTGGGACGACCTGGAGCACAATACCGTTACGCTCTATGAACAGGCACGGCTCGCCCGTCTTGGCACCGAGAAGTTCATGCTCGACGGGCGTCACACGGGCACGGGCGGGGGAAACCATGTCACTCTGGGCGGGCCCACGCCGGCCGACAGCCCATTTCTCCGCCGCCCAGATCTGCTGCGTTCGCTGCTCACTTTCTGGCAGCACCATCCGGCGTTGTCCTACCTGTTCTCCGGTCTGTTCATCGGTGCCACCTCCCAGGCGCCGAGAATCGACGAGCGGGGCAGCGAGCTTCTCACGGAGCTGGAGCACAGCCTCGAGGAGATTGAGCGGGCCTCTTCACCGTCGGTCGTGGATCGCGCGTTGCGCAGCTTCCTAGCCGACCTTACCGGCAATACTCACCGCGCGGAGTTCTGCATCGACAAGCTCTATTCGGCGGACACCTCGGCGGGTCGCCAGGGACTGGTTGAGTTTCGTGGCTTCGAGATGCCGCCGCACGCCCGCATGAGCCTGGCCCAGATGCTGCTCTTGAGAGCGCTGGTGGCGCGTTTCTGGACGGAGCCCTATCGGCACGAGCTGGTGCGTTGGGGGACAGCCCTCAACGACCGCTTCATGCTGCCTTACTACGTCTGGGCGGATCTCGAAGCGGTCATCGCCGACCTCAACCGCTCCGGCTATGCCTTCAACGCAGCTTGGTTCGCGCCGTTTCAGGAGTTTCGCTTTCCGGTATACGGCCGGGTGGACTATGAGGGTTTGGAGGTCGAGCTGCGCATGGCGCTGGAGCCGTGGCAGGTGCTGGGGGAGGAGACCACCGCCCATCGCCAGGCGCGGGTGGTGGATTCGGCAGTGGAGCGCTTACAGGTGACTTGCCGGGGCCTGGACCCGGAGCGCCATGTGATGACCTGCAACGGAAGGCGCCTGCCGCTCCGCGCCACGGGCATTACCGGCGAGTACGTGGCCGGCGTGCGTTACAAGGCCTGGTCCGCCGCCTTCGGTCTGCACCCCACCGTCCAGGTGCATGCGCCGCTGGTGTTCGACGTGGTGGAGAAGGGGGTAGGTCGGGCCATCGGCGGATGCGTCTACCATGTGGTGCACCCCGGCGGTCTTGCCTACGAGTCTTTCCCGGTGAACGCGTACGAGGCCGAGGCGCGCCGTATTTCGCGTTTCTGGGCTTGGGGCCACACCCAAGGTGAGCCCCAGCCACCCGAGTGGGTGCAGCGCCTGCGCGGCGAGGGGCTTGGCCGTCAGGAGCTCCGCTACCCGCCGCCGGAGCGGCCCAACCCGAACTTCCCCTGCACCTTGGACTTGCGCCGCGCCGGCGAAGGCCGATGACCATGAGTACCCGCATCTCTCTGCGGCATCGGATCGAACAGCGCTTCTCCCGTGCCGTGCGCCTGTCCACGCACTGGCTGCGGCTGCGGCCGGCGCCTGGAGGCCGCAGCCGTGTCACCGCCTACTCCCTGAAAGTGGAAGCCCAGCCTCACTGGCTAAATTGGCTGCGAGACCCGCTTGAGAACTACGTTGGACGTCTCGATTTTCCCGAGCCCGTGACGCGGCTCGGGCTGGATGTGGAGCTCATCGCGGAGCTCGAGCCGATGAATCCCTTCGATTTCCTGGTGGAGCCCTATGCCGCCGAATATCCCTTCGATTACCCGGAGCAGCTGCGCAAGGAGCTGGCGCCTTACCTGGCCGCGCCCGCACCGGGTGCCAGGCTGGATGCCTGGCTGGAGGGGCTGTTAGCTCAGCCTGGCTATATCATGGATTTCCTGCGACAGGTGAACAGCCAGGTGGGCGACTCGGTTCCGAGCGTGCTGCCCATGGATTCCGGCGCCATCGACTTGGAGGCCACTCTGGCAGCCGGCACCGGCTCCCCCCGCGCCGTTGCGTGGCTCGCGACGCTGGCCCTACGCGACCTGGGCATGGCGGCGCGTCTGGTCTCGGGCTATCGCGTTTTTCTGACCAGGGAGCCGTCGGCCTCCTTGCACGCGTGGACAGAGGTATATCTGCCCGGTGCCGGCTGGGTGGGCATGGATCCGGCGGGCGGGCTGTTCGTCCACGAAGGCTATCTGCCCCTGGCGGCCGCCCCCGATCCGTTACGGGCCCAGCCGCTGGTGGGCTATCACGAGTCGTGCGAGGAAGAGCTGCAGGAGAGCGTCTCGGTAAGGCGTCTGAAGTCGCGTGCGCCCGCCCGGCGTATCTCCGTTGCCGACTGGGGCGACGTGCAGGCGGTGGGGCATCGCATGGACCAGGATCTGCAGGCGGCCGACATCGAGCTTACCGTGGAGACTCAGCTTAGCTTCGTTCCGGCCGGCGAGCCACATCTCCCGGAGTGGAATCGGGTCGCCCTGGGCCCCGGTAAGCGGCGCGTCGCAGAGGACCTGCTAACGCGCCTGCGCGACCGCCTCGCCCCCGGCGGTGTGTTGCAGGTCGGGCAGGGGGAGTGGTTCTCTGGCGAGCCATTGCCGCGCTGGCGCCTGAGCTGCTGGTGGCGGGTCGACGGCGAGCCTGTCTGCCGCGATCCGGCTCGGTTGAGCTGGGTTGGCGCTCAGGGGGGGCTGACCCTGGAGGACGCGGAGCGATTCGGTCGCAGGTTGGCGCGTGCGCTGGGTCTCGCGCCGGCGTGTCTGGTCGCGGCCCACGAGGACGGCTTGCATGCGCTCTGGCGCGACGAAGTTCGGCAGGATCTGGTTCCGGTCTGGAGTGACCTGCGGGAGCCGGAGCGTCGACGCGAGCTGGCAGACAAGCTTTCCCACAGCTTCGGCGTACCGCGGGGCTATGTTCTGCCCCTACGCTGGAATGTCGTCGAGGGGTGCTGGGCGAGCCAGCCCTGGCGGTTTCGACGCTCGGGCATATTCCTCATGCCTGGCGATTCGCCCATGGGCTATCGACTGCCGCTGGAAAGCCTGCCGTTCGAGACCCAGGAGGCGACGGAGCCGGAACGCTGCCACTTCGACGAGCGTCCAGTGCTGCCGCAGGTGCACGGCGAGGTTAGCGCGCGCTTGAGCCGCATGCCGAAGCCGGGGTCGCAGGTGGATGCAGAGGAGGGTGGGGAAACTCCGCGCACGGCCATCTGCCTGGAGATCCGCCAAGGCCGGCTGCACTGCTTTCTGCCGCCGCTCACCCATTCGGAGTCTTTCCTGGACCTGGTGGCCGCGATCGAGGCGACGGCGCGATCACTGGATCTGTCCGCCGTTTTGGAAGGCTACGAGCCACCGGAGGACTTCAGGCTGCGGCGCCTCGTTCTCGAGCCCGACGCGGGCGTGTTGCGCATGCGCCTGCCAGCGGCGCGGGATCTGCCGGAAACGGAGGCGTGGCTGCGGTCGGCTTTCGAGGAGGCGGCCCGCAGCGGCCTGCGCACCGAGCGGGTGACTGCGGACGGCCGGCATTCTCCCCCGGGCGGCGGGGCGCCCATGGTGCTGGGTGCCCGCGATCCCCGGCAAAGCCCCTTCCTGCTTCGCCCGCAGCTGCTGCGCTCTCTGATTGCCTACTGGCATCGCCACCCCAGCCTCTCGTACCTGTTCGCAGGCCGGGGGATCGGCCCCTCGGGCTACGCGCCGCGGGTCGACGAGGGCAGGGAGGAAACCCTCTATGAGCTCTCCATCGCGCTCGAGCATTTGCCGGCCGGCGAGACTGCCGCGCCCTGGCTGGCCGACAGGGTGCTGCGCCACCTTCTGACCGATCCGGCCGGCGACATGCGGCGGGCCGAAATTCGCGTCGATGAACTCTACGAGCCCGCGCGCGCCAGCCGACGCCTTGGTCGGGTGGCATTGACCGCTTTTGAAACGCCACCCGATGCTGAGTTCGGCGTCCTTCAGAATCTGCTTGTGCGGGGCTTCATGCTGCGCTTCCTGCGCTTCCCGGAGCGGGGCGAGTTACAGCCGTGGGGGGGGCAGCTGTACGACCGCTTCATGCTGCCGCGCCTGCTCTGGCAGGACTTCCTCAGCGTGCTCGACGACCTCGCGGAAGCGGGTTATCCGCTCCAGCCGGACTGGTTCGAGCCGCTCGTGGCGCGCCGCTTTCCGGTGCTCGGAAGGGTCAGCTTCGAGGATGTGGAGATTGAGCTTCGGACGGCGCTGGAGCCGTGGCCCGTGTTGGCCGAAGAGGTCACCGGCACCGGCATGGCACGCTTCCTTGACCTGGCGAACGACCGTGTACAGGTCCATGTGACCGGGCTCAGCCCCGGTCGCTACGTGCTGGAATGCAATGGTGAAGGCGTGCCGCTGCAGTCCACGGGCGTGGTAGGGGAGGGCGTCGCCGGCGTGCGCTTCAAGGCGTGCAACCCGCCGGCGACCATGCACCCGACCGTGGCGCCCCTGGGCGCGCTGGTGTTCGACCTGGTAGACACCTGGAGCTCGCGAGTGGTCGGCGGCTGCACCTATCATCCCGCCCGGCCGGATGACTGGGGACCCCTGGTCGCGCGCTCCCGGGCCGCGCCCCCGTTGCTGCCGGCGAGCGAACCGGGCGCACGTCACCCGCTGCCGCCAGTCGCTGTCCCGTTCGGGAAAACCACCGGCAGCTTCGCGCCGGTGGGGAGTGGTCGTGTCCGTGCTGAGCCGGTGGTGAGCCGACCGGACGCCCGCCGCCCATTCCTTTTGGACCTGAGCTTCCCGCGTTGAATCGATAGCGATGCAGAAGAAGCTCGCTGCCGCTGACCGCGGCAAGGTGTTGCCAGCGCCCGGGTCCAGGACCCTGCACGGGGTGGTCGGCCGAGGTGTCGACCTGTTGGGCTGCGGCCCCGGTCGGCGTCCCGTCGGCCACCAGTTTGCACTAGCGCGCATATATGGACCCACCCCGGTTTGCAAGGCCGGCGCATTTTTGCTGGAAGGGACAGGTTGCTCGCATATATCCGGCCTGTTGGTGAGACGCTGAGAGTCTCTGGCCCTGATGGAAATCCGCACGCCCACACCCAGCACATTTCTGCGGCATCGAAGTGCCCTGCGCGCTATCGGGTTGGACAGGCGTCGGTTTGACCTGTGTTGCCATCCGCTCATGCTCGACCGATGCAATCGGTAGGTAGGTTCTGAACGTTGCGCAGGCTCTTAGGTGGCTGACTAAGCAGTCGCCTCGACCGCCCGATAGCGCTCGGCACGCGTGAGCAGTGCCCAGGCAATGCGCGCGTTCTTGTTCGCCACGGCCACGGCGGCGACGTTCACGCCGCTGCGGGCCACGAGGCGATTGATCCAGCGGCTCCTCGGATCGGTCTTGTTCGCGGCGTGGCGCACCACCGAGCGCGCGCCATGAATGAGCAGCGTGCGCACATAGCGGTTACCCTGCCGCTTACTGAGCCCGAGCACCCGGTTGCTGCCGCCCGTGCCGCGATGGGCCGGTGCCACGCCGAGGCAGGCGGCCAGTTGACGGCCCGAATCGAACTGGCGCGCATCACCGACCGCCGCCACCAGGGCGCTGGCGGACATCGGTCCCAGGCCCTCGACCTCGAGTAGGCGCTCGCAACGCGCATCGGCACGCGCCGCCGCACCAATGCGCCGGTCGTACACCACAACCCGCTCATCGAACTCGCGCAAACGCTCATACATCTCCGCCACGCTGGCGCGAAATCCTGCCGTCAATCCGTTATCGGCGTCTTCAAGTACCTCCGGAACCCGGCGCCGCAGGACACCCAGGCTCTTACCCATCACCACCCCGTACTCTGCCAACAGCCCCCGCAGCTGATTGGCCAAGGCGGTGCGTTGCTTGACCAATAACTCGCGGATCCGGTGCAGCGACTGCAGGTCCTGCTGCTCCACGCTGTTAATCGCCACGGCCCGCAGATGTGCCCGCGTACCCGCCTCGGCTATCGCCGCCGCATCGTGCCGGTCATCCTTGTCACCTTGCACGTAGGCCTTCACATCCTTCGCCCTGAGCAACTTCACCCGGTGGCCTAGCTTCTCTATCTCCCGAGCCCAGTAGTGCGCCGTACCGCACGCCTCCATCACCACCAGGCACGCCGGCACCTGGGCTACGGACGCGAGTAGCCTCTTGCGTGTGACTCGCCTGCTCAGCACCTCCTGGCCTCGGGCGTTAATCCCATAGAGCTCAAAGACCTGCTTTGCCAAATCAATGCCCAATACGCTAAGTTCCATGTCGGACCCTCCCATTTCCTCGATAGACCGTTCTCGAAACTCTATCGTGGCCCATCGCGAGGCCGTCCGTGAAGTGGGATGGGTCCATACCATCATTTCTCACCGGGATTCGGATTCTTGGGTCACTCTGGCAAAGCAGCTTGGTCGATCGTACGCAGAGGCATAGCGGGACTATGGCTCAAGTGGGATCGGCCAAGATGCGAAGCTAGAGGGAGCCAAGAACCGAATAGGACAATCTGCAAAAAAGACAGTGGGCAACAAAGAAGCCAAGATCTCGAACATTGGAACATTTACGTGGAAGCCTGGCGAGAAATCCGGGCTAAAGCGCCTGCTCTTCGCAGGCGAGCAGCTGCGTGTAGTGCTGCTTCTGGTCGTCTGTGGCAAAACGCTCGAACAAACCTCGGATGTGCGCCAGGTGAGCCAGGCGCCGGATCCGATCGAGTCGGGTAATGGCGCGTTCGATTTCCAGCAGATCCTGCTCCAACTCCCAGTATCTGTCCTGTTTCGCGGCCAGCTCGGCGTAACTCTCGTGGTCCAGGATGTAGTCTTGGGCCGCCGCCAGGTCTCGCAGGAGAAAGCGTCGATAGTTGGCGGTGTTGGGGTAGCGAGCCCCCGGCCAACGTTCAAGCACTTGAGCGCGGATAGCCCTTCGGAGTTGCGGTATCTCCCGGGATAGCTGCCGTTGCTCGCCTTCAAGCTCGCCTCTGCTGGCCAGCAGCTTCCGCTTCCTTGGGCGAAGCGCGGAGTCAAGACCGGTATGCGTATCGATTTCAGAGGCGGCCGCCAGTTCCCGATATAGGGCTGCGTACTCGCTATCTGCGGCTTCTCTGGTAGGCCACTTCGGCCAGCGCAGATACCACGGCAACCATTGCTCCAGGAACACTTCGCTCGTTGAGCGCGGCAGGTCCGAGCTCGCGGACGCGAGCAGGGTGTACAAGTGGGCTTCCCGCAGACTGGTTCGGCCGTCGCCGTTTCTGTCCGGATTCATGGCCAGCGGCTGATTGCGGCGGCTTTTACCGGCCAGGGCCGCAAAGAAATACGTGCTGTAATCTTCGTACGCGTCCATGTCTACGGCTGCCGAGCAGCCTTCCGCGGGTTGGTCCTCGGCCTCTGCGAGAAATCCACAGCGCTCGGTTCCCGGGCGTGCCAGGCGCGCGAAGGCGCCTGCGTAGCACTGGGTGAAGACGAAACGCACCGTGATGCCGGGGGCCAGTCGCGACAGTAAGCTGTCCAGGTCCGAGGCCGTCATCTGCGATGAATTCCATAGGGAAATGGCGTTTCGGGATGGGTCCCGCCTGTCGTGAGTGCCGTGGCCGTTGAAGACGATGAGTAGACGGTCGCCGTCAGCCAGGGTCTGGAATTTGTCCGTCAGTGCGTTGCGCAGTGACCCGGCTTCCGTGCCTCCGGCCACTTCTCCGAGCCGATGGTTGCGGTAATGCTCGCCGTTGGTCCAGTAGCTGTTGAACACCCGGGCCAGGGGCTGAAGGGCATCCGCGGTCTCCTCGGGGGGGCGCCACTCGGTGACGTCTTTCCTCGGGTCGTTTCCATCCGTGTAATAAATATGGATCACCCGCTCGCCCGGGATACTGCGGACCACATCCCGCGCCCACATGACGTTCTGCTCGATCTGAGCCTGAGAATTCTGCAAATCGGGGCCGCCGCCGATCAACAGGACATGGTCGACCGCCGGGCTCGCGCTGGACAAGAGAAGCAGCAAAGCGAACATCGGGCGCAGCATGAGTAAGGAGCTAGACCATTATCCCTGGTAGCTGTCGGTAACGAGGACCAGTTTTCCCACGGTCGTTCCAGACTCCAGTGCGCGGTGGGCCTGGTCCGCGTGTTCCAGTGGGTAAGCGGTCGTCTCAGCTGTCCGAATACGCCCTTCCGCCGCCCAGCCGAGCAGCAGCTTGATGGCATCGCGAAGCAGGTCCGCCTTGTCGAATAAGTAACTGAGGTTGAAGGCCATTACGCTGCGATTCTGGGCACTGAGTTGCAGCGGATTGAAACGGGGGGTGCGCCAGTAGTGCCAGAGCAGGGAAGGCCAGCTGGGACGCCCGCGGCCTTTCGGCAGCATGCCGTGGAAGCCGTAGACCACCAGCTTGCCGGGGCGGGCCAGGTGCTCGAAGCTGTGTTCGAGGCTGGTGCCGCCATTGGCGTCGAAGATCACCTCGTAGCCGGCCGGCGACAGGCGGGCGACCTCTTCCCAGAGGTTGCAGGACGACTTGTCGATGACGGCGTCCGCACCCAGGCGTCTCACGGCATCTGTCTTGTGGGAAGCGCCTACGACGCCCACGACCTGGCAGCCGGCGAGCTTGCCCAGCTGAACCAGAGCGCTGCCCACTCCTCCTGCGGCTGAATGCACCAGCAGATGGTCACCCGGATGGGGGTGAGCCAGCTCGTGGATTGCGTACCAGGCGGTGAGAAAGGCAGTGGCGAGGCCCGCCGCATCGGCCATTTGAAGGGTGGATGGCAATGCGAACACCTGCTCCTGGGGTAATGCGATGTGGCTTGCATAGGCGCCGAAGCGGGTCACGCCGATCACGCGTTGCCCGGGTGTCAGGTGCGACACGCCGCCGCCAACGGCTGCCACGGTGCCTGCAACCTCGAAGCCCGGCGTAATGGGATAGCCGACATACTCCTTGGCTGAGGCGTAGAGACCCATGCGGGTCACGCAGTCAGCATAGTTCACCCCGATGCACTGCACCTCCAGCAGAACTTCCCCGTCCGTCGGCTCCGGATCCGGGTGCTCTTCAACACACAGGCGCTCATAGCCGCCGGGACGGTGGATGACGATTTTCTTCATCGAGGAAAGCGGTCAGCGGGCGGCGGTCGGCGGGCAGCTGTGAGGCAACGTCTCATAGGGCAGTCCTAGATTCGAAATCGAGGGACAAGCGGTCCGGTAGATTGAGTAAGTCGTGAATGCCTGAAGAGTCGGTCGGCTCTATCCCGTGTTCCCCCATCTTAGACGCCTGAATGCTCGGAGCCAGCGAATTAAGGCGCCAGCCTGCCATCTAGTAAAATTCGAGAGACCCTTCGGCTCTGCCGGGGAGGCAGTCAAAGTTTGACAATTCCAGAAGTCCCATGATTACTCCCAATCGTGAGCCGCCAAGCATCACGAAAGGGAGCAAACATGAGACAGGACAGGAGTTTAAGCCACAGCCGGTGGGAGTGTAAGTACCACGTTGTGTTCATTCCGAAGTACCGCTGCAAGGCGTTGTTCGGTTTCATTCGTCGGGAGTTGGGGGAAGTGTTCAGGCGTCTGGCCGAGCAGAAGGAAAGCGCGATAGAGGAAGCCCATTGATGTCGGACCACGTGCACATGATGATCTCGATCCCGCCGAAGTACGCGGTGTCGCAGGTGGTCGGGTACATCAAAGGCAAAAGGGCGAGTCACTCCCAGTGACCCCCGTGCGCCCCGTGGTTAAATCAATCGTGACTAGGGACTGGAACACTTGACAGGCGCTGGGGGTGCGCCATGCTCTCTCTGCCCGCTGCCCGCTGCCCGCTGCCCGCTGCCCGCTGCCCGCTGCCCGCTGCCCGCTGCCCGCTGCCCAGCCCCCTTCACTAATCCCACACCAGCGGGGGTTCTTCCATCAGCGCTGCCTGCTCGCGCAGCGCCAGGATGTGTTCCTCCCAGTAGCGGGGCGAGTTGAACCAGGGAAAGGCGCGAGGGAAGGCGGGATCCGCCCAGCGTCGGGCAAGCCAGGCTGCATAGTGCATCATGCGCAGGGTGCGCAAAGCTTCCACCAGGTGCAGCTCCCTCGGCTCGAAGTCCCGAAACTGGGTGTAGCCCTCCAGGAGATCGGCCAGCCGTGCAGTCATGTGGGCGCGATCGCCCGACAGGAACATCCACAGATCCTGCACGGACGGTCCCATGCGGGCGTCGTCCAGGTCGACGATGTGAAAGCCATGGTCGGTGGAGAGAATGTTGCCGGGGTGGCAGTCTCCGTGCAGCCGCAGGTGACGGAGTCCGCCCGCGCGCTCGAAACAGGCGCGAATCCTCAGCAGCAGATCTTCGGCCAGACTGCGATACGGTGTCTCCAGCTCCGCCGGGATGAATCCCCGCTCGAGCAGGTATCGGTAGGACTCTTCACCGAAGTGCTCAACGGTGAGCGTGGGGCGCTCTGAAAACGGCTGGAATGCCCCCAGATTGTGTATGCGTGCCAGCAGACGCCCCAGCTGCTCCAGGTGCTCGGGGCTCTCCAGGTCCGGGGCCCGTCCGCCGCGACGGGGATACAGGGCGTAGCGGAAAGGTCCGCGGCGATGCAGTGTGCGGCCTTCCTCGTCGCGCTTTGGCGGCACCACCGGGATCTCCAGGTCGGCCAGGGCCTGGCTGAAGGCGTGCTCTTCCAGTATGGCGTCGTCGGTCCAGCGCCGGGGACGGTAGAACTTGGCCACAACCGGGCTCTCATCCGTGAGGCCCACCTGGTAAACGCGATTTTCGTAGCTGTTGAGGGCGAGCAGCCGGCCATCGCAGCGCAGACCAAGATGCTCCACTGCGTCCAGGATTTGCTCCGGCCCCAGCTCGCCGTAGGCCTGGGCTTCGTTCGAGCCGGCTGCGTCGGAATTATGGACCGTGGTCATTTCTCGCCGGCGGCCTCCAGCTCCGCCCATCGTTGGTAGTTCTGCTCCAGTTCCCGGTCCAGGGCCGAGAGCCGGTCTCGTGCTTCCGAAATCACGTTTCCGTCCTGGCGGTAGAAGGCGGGATCCGCCATTGACTGCTGCAAGGCCGCTTGGGCTTCCTCCAAGGCTTCTATCCGCTGCGGCAGGTTGGCGAGCTCGCGCTGCTGGGCATAGCTCCGCCGGGGAGCACGCGGCGACGACTGGCGTTGCCTCGACGGTGCGGGGGAGGGGGCGGCTGCCGCCGGAACCTGGGGTGTCTGGCGCTGGCGCACCCAATCGTCGTAGCCTCCGACGTATTCACCGATGCGTCCCTTACCCTCGAGGACCAGGGTGCTGGTTACCACGTTGTTGAGGAAGGCGCGGTCGTGACTGACAAGCAGCAACGTTCCCTGGAAGTCCAGCAGCAGTTCTTCCAGCAACTCCAGGGTCTCGAGGTCCAGGTCGTTGGTGGGCTCGTCCATGACCAGTACATTGCACGGGCGGGCGAACAGCTTGGCCAGCAGCAGTCGATTGCGTTCACCGCCGGACAGGGCATGCACCGGCGTGCGTGCGCGGTCAGGCGCAAACAGAAAGTCGCCCAGGTAACCGATGACGTGGCGTGGCCGACCGCCGATGATCACTTTGTCACTGCCGTCGGCCACGTTGTCTATGACGGTACCATGGTCGTCCAGCTGTGCGCGATGCTGATCGAAATAAGCGATCTGCATACCTGTCCCCAGCTGAAGCCTGCCTGCTTGCGGCTTCAGTTCGCCGA